>JBPCIY010000001.1:0-23569 GCA_051005855.1 Solirubrobacteraceae bacterium
TGGACACGCCAGCGCCTAAATGCCTATAGCCTCGCCGCCCGATGGAGCCCGATTGGTCTGAACGCCGACTACATTTCGTCGGCGTCGGCGGCGCCGGCATGTCGGGGCTGGCCCTGATCGCCCAGACCCTCGGCGCTCAGGTCACCGGGTCTGACCGCTCCGAGTCGGTCTACGTCACGCGCTTGCGAGAGCACGGGATCGAGCCCCGGATCGGGCACACGGCCGGCAACGTGCCGGCCGGGGCTGAGGTCGTCTACTCGACGGCGGTGTCAGCCGAGAACCCGGAGCGGGCGGCCGCCGAGCGCGAGCTGCACCGCGCCGACCTGCTCGCCCAGATCGCCGGGTCCAAGCGCTGCCTGGCCGTCACCGGCACCCACGGCAAGACGACAACCGCGGCCATGGCCGCCCACGTGCTACAGGGCGCGGGCCTGGATCCCGCCTTCGTGATCGGGGCCGAGCTCCCGGGGACGGGCCTCGGCGCCGGTTGGGGGAGCGGGGAGTGGATCGTGGTCGAGGCCGACGAGAGCGACCGATCGCTGCTCAAGCTCGACCCCGAGATCGCGATTCTCACCAACGCCGAGCTCGACCACCACGCCACCTACGCCTCCCGGCTCGAGCTCGAGGCGACCTTTGCCACCTTCATGGCCCGCGCGGGCGAACAGGCCGTCGTCTGGGACCGCCCGGCGCTGCGCGCGCTCTGCCCGCCGGGCGCGGTCCCCTACGACGCCGTCGATCCTGAGCTCAGCCCCGCGGGATCGCGCTTTGCCTGGCGCGGGCTCGAAGTGACGCTGGCGGTGCCGGGCGCCCATAACGCCGTCAACGCGGCGGGGGCGCTGACCGCGTGCGCGCTGGTCGGCGCCGATCCCGCCCGTGCGGTCGCTGCCCTGGCCTCCTTCCGGGGGGCTCGTCGCCGGCTCGAACTGGCCGGGAGAACCGCCGCCGGCGCAGCGGTCTACGACGATTACGCCCACCATCCGACCGAGGTGGGGGCGGCGATCGCCGCCGCGCGGACGCTGCGCCCCCGGCGTCTGGTGGCCACCTTTCAGCCCCACCTCTACTCGCGCACCCGGGCGCTGGCCCCCGCCTTCGGAGCCGCCCTGGCCGCGGCGGACGCGGTCGTCGTTCTACCCGTGTACCCCGCCCGCGAGCGCGCGGTCGACTTTCCCGGGGTCGAGGGCATGCTGATCGCGGCCGCGGCAGCGGACGCCGCTCCCGGGCGGTCGGTGGCCTGGATGCCGGGCTTTGCTCCGGCGCGGGCGTTCCTGACCTCGATCCTGCGTGAGGGCGACCTGGCGCTGCTGATGGGGGCCGGGGATATCGACGCATTGGCCCGCTCGCTCGTGGCCTGAGCGGTTCTCCCCGTGCGTCGCCGCACGTCGCGGACGCTGCCGGACGCCCCTCTAGGCTCCTGCGCTGTATGTCTGAGCTCCCCGCCGGCGTTGAGCGCGACTACCCCCTGGCGCGCCTGACCACGATCCGCACCGGCGGCCGGGCCGAGCTCTTCGCCCGGGCCGGCTCAACCCGGGCGCTGGAAGAGCTGCTGGCCTGGGCCCAGCAGACGGACCTCGAGGTAGGGGTCGTCGGGTCGGGGTCGAACCTCCTGGTGGCGGACCAAGGCGTTCGCGGCCTCGTAGTGAAACTTGACCAGGAGCTGAGCGAGATCGAAGTGGACGGCACGCGCATCAAGTGCGGCGGCGGCGCCCGGCTGCCCGCCGTGTCGGCGCGCGCGGCCCGGGCGGGGCTGAGTGGGATCGAGTTCGGGGTCAACATCCCGGGGACGGTCGGCGGCGCCGTGCGGATGAACGCCAACGCCTACGGCGGCGAGCTCGCTCGCGCCCTGGAATGGGTGGACGTGACCAGCGCCGCTGGAACCGAGCGGCGGGTTCCCGAACAGCTCGGCTTCGCCTATCGTCGCTCCGGTCTCGCCGCCGGCGAGATCGTCTCCCGCGCCTGCTTTGCCCTCGGCCCGGCCGACTCCGAGGCGGTCAAGGCGACCCTGGCTGACATGCGCCGCCGCCGTCGGGAGGCCCAGCCCTCGGGGATCAAGACTTTCGGCTCGACCTTCAAGAACACCACCGACCCCAGGGCCGAGGGCCGCAGCGCCGGCCAACTGCTGGATGCGGCCGGCTGCCGCGGGCTGCGGATCGGGGGCGCCGGGTTCTCCGCCAAGCACGCGAACTTCGTTGAGAATCACGGCGACGCGAGCACGGCCGACGTGGTCGCCGTGATGGCCGAGGGACGCCGCCGGGTCAAAGAGCGTTTCGGCGTGGAGCTCGAACCGGAGGTCCAGTCGCTGGGTCCGGTGAAGCTGCCCCGCGAGTGGGTGACGACGTGACCGGCAGCAGCCGGACCTCGAGTGCTGCGCGCCGGCGCGGTTCGGGCCCTTCGGTCCGCGGGGGATGGCGGCGCTACCGACGCCGGGGCATGCGTCTGCCCCGCCCCGGTCTGCGGGGGCTCGCGGCCCTCGCCGCTGCGCTCGTGATCCTCGGGGGCGTCTACCTGTGGCTGCGCGACTCGTCCCTGGTCGCGGTCCAGAAGGTCCGCGTGGTCGGCGTGAGCGGGCCCGACGCCACCCAGATCCGCGCCGCCCTGGCCACCGCGGCGCGAAACATGACCACCCTGGACGTGCAGCTCGGACAGCTTGAGTCCGCTGTGCGGCCCTATCCGGTGGTCGAGCATCTGGAGGTGAGCACGCAATTTCCGCACGGGATGCAGATCCGCGTGCTCGAGAAGGTGGCGGTGGCGACGGTCGTCGCCGGCGCGCGGCGCACGCCGGTCTCGGGCGACGGCACGCTCCTGCACGGCGTCAGCCACGCCGACGCCCTGCCGACCATCACCCTCGGCGTGCCCCCGGGCGGTGCGCGCGTGTCCGGGTACGCCCTCAGCGAAGTGCGACTCCTGGCCGCGGCGCCGTACCCGCTCCTGTACCGAATCCGCACGGTGACCGACGGGCCCGCCCACGGTCTCACGGTTGCGCTGCGCAACGGACCGAGCGTCTACTTCGGCGCCACCGGCCGCCTCGGCGCCAAGTGGGCCGCAGCTACGGCAGTGCTCGGCAGCTCTGACTCGGCCGGAGCGGTGTACATCGACGTCACCGATCCTCGCCGCCCGGCCGCCGGCGCCGGAGCCGACTCGACCGCCGCCGCAACTGGCGCGACGAGTACGACCACGACCACGGCAGCGCCAGGGTCCAGCACAGGCTAACCCTCAGGTTCAGCTTGAAGGCCAGTAAAGACCAAGTCTCTGGCCCTGATCGAGACATGAGCGATATGCAACGATCGTTGCGTCACGGGTCGCTGCGTTGACTTCCCGCGAACCAAGGCCGTAACGTGCCAGACTGGCTGAACCGCGCAGACGCGCGATAAACACTCAACCCTACCTAGAGGGTCGGACGGGAGACATGGAAAGCGGAAGCTATCTGGCAGTCATCAAGGTCGTCGGAGTCGGCGGCGGCGGAACCAACGCCGTCAACCGGATGGTCGACGCCGGGCTGCGAGGCGTCGAGTTCGTCGCCTGCAACACGGACGCCCAGGCGCTCGCCATGTGCGACGCCGACATCAAGCTGAACATCGGGCACGAGCTCACCAAGGGCCTCGGCGCCGGCTCCAATCCCGACATGGGCCACGGTGCGGCGGCCGAATCACGCGACGACATCAAGGAGGCGCTCAAGGGCGCTGACATGGTGTTCGTGACCGCCGGCGAAGGCGGCGGCACCGGAACCGGGGCGGCCCCGGTCATCGCCGAGATCGCCAAGAACGAGATCGGGGCCCTGACCGTGGGCGTCGTGACCCGGCCCTTCTCGTTCGAGGGGACCCAGCGCGCGCGCCAGGCCCACGAGGGCATCCAGCGCCTGCGTGAGAACGTCGACACCCTGATCGTGATCCCCAATGAGAAGCTGTTGACGATCGTCGAGCGGCGGACCACGATCCTCGATGCCTTCCGCGAGGCCGACAACGTTCTGCGCCAGGGTGTCCAGGGGATCACCGACCTGATCACGATCCCGGGCCTGATCAACCTCGACTTCGCCGACGTGCGGACGATCATGCAGGATGCCGGCAGCGCCCTGATGGGGATCGGCACCGCGGCGGGCGAGAACCGCGCGGCTGAGGCGGCCAAGGTGGCCATCTCCTCGCCGTTGCTCGAGGAGTCGGTGGAGGGGGCGATGGGCATCCTGCTCAACATCACCGGCGGGCATGACCTCGGGCTGTTCGAGGTCAACGAGGCGGCCGAGATCGTTCAGAGCGCCGCTGACTCCAACTCGAACATCATCTTCGGGGCCGTGATCGACGACGGCCTCGGCGACGAGGTCCGCGTAACCGTGATCGCGACCGGCTTTGACCGCGGGACCCACAGTCCGAGCACGGCCCGGGAGACCACCCGTCGTGAGCGGCGTGATCGCGACGTCACGATGGACGATCGCCAGCGCTCCTCGCTCGAGATCTCCGACGACGACATCGACATTCCGTCCTTCCTGCGCGACCGCTGAGCCGGCGGTCAACGTGGGTAGGCGAGGGTTAGGCGGCTGGGTACGCCTAGCTGCCTGCAGATCGCGACTACGACGCCGGGGCCGATCTCGCTGTGGCGTGGCACGACCGAACAGCCGCCGGTCGGCCCGCGCCCCTTGGTGTGACTGGCGCCCTGATCGAACGCTTCAGCGCGGTGCTGGCACAGATGGCGTTCAAAGTCTCGTCCACAACTACGGCGCCTACGTAAGAGCCAGCGGGTCCCTGTACTAGCCTGCGCAGGGTGACGTCGGTCACCGAGACCCTGCGCCGATCGCCCCTGCACGACCGTCATCTCGCCGCCGGCGGACGCCTGGTTTCGTTCGCCGGGTACGAGATGCCGGTCTCCTACGCCGGCATCCGCGAAGAGCACCTGGCCGTCCGGAGCCATGCCGGCGTCTTCGATGTCTCTCACATGGGTCAGATCGAGACCCGCGGCCCCGAGGCCCAGGCCCTGCTTCAGCACCTGGTCTCCGCCGACGTACGCCGGGTGCCGGAAGGGGGCGCCCAGTACGCGGTCATGTGCCGCGAGGACGGGGGTGTGCTTGATGACTTGATCAGCTACCGGCTGGCCGAGTGCCACTACCTGACGGTCACCAACGCGGCCAACCACGAGCGCGACCTGGCCTGGTTTCAGACCCAGGCCCAGGCCTATGACGCCGATGTAATCGATCGTCATCGGGAGTTCGCGATGCTCGCCGTCCAGGGGCCGCAGGCGCGGGCGATCCTCCACGGCCTCGCCGACGGGCCGCTGGCGCCCCGTCTGCACTGCTGCGAGCGCACGATCGCCGGCGTCCCGCTGTTGTTCTGCGGAACCGGTTACACGGGCGAGGACGGGGGCGAGCTGCTCTGCGACCCGGCCCGCGTCGGCGAGCTTTGGGACGGCCTCCTCGGGGCGGGCGTCATCCCGGCCGGTCTGGGCGCCCGCGACACCCTGCGCCTCGAGGCCGGCTTCCCGCTCTACGGCAACGAGCTCAGTGAGCAGCGGGGACCGATCTCCGCCGGTCTGGGCTGGGCGTGTCGCGAGCAGACCGGCTTCATCGGGGCCGAGCCCGTGGCCCGCGAACGCGCCGCGGGGCCGGTGCAGAAGCTCGCGGCGTTTGTGATCCAGGGGACCGGCATCGCCCGCGCGGGCAATCCGATCGTCGGCGGCGGCGTGGTCACGAGCGGGACCTTTTCGCCGTCCCGGGAGCGGGGTATCGGTATGGCATACGTGCCGGCCGAGCGGGCCGACCCCGGGACCACGGTCGAGATCGACGTTCGCGGCACCCCTCGTACGGCCGTGATCGTGCCCAAGCCCATCACGAGCCCAAAGGAGTCCTGACGCCCGTGGCCGATCCCAGCTATCCCGACGACCTTCTCTACCACCCCGAGCACGACTGGGCCCGGATCGACGGCGAGGAGGCGACGTTCGGGATCACCTGGTACGCCCAGGACTCACTAGGCGAGCTGGTGTTCTTCGATCCGCCGGGGCTCGGGACCCAGGTCGCCAAGGGCGAGCCCTACACCGAGGTCGAGTCGGTCAAGGCGGTCTCGGATGTGATCTCGCCGCTGTCGGGTGAGGTAATCGCCGTCAACGACGGGCTGGCTGACAAGCCGGAGACCGTCAACGAGGATCCCTACGGAGACGGTTGGCTGGTCAAGGTCAAGCTCTCTGACCCCGCCGAGCAGGAGACCCTGCTCGATGCTGCGGCCTACGAGGCGACGCTAGCGTGAGTGAGTACACCTCGGTCACCGACGCCGACCGTGAGGAGATGCTGGCCGCGATCGGGGTCGCCTCGATCGAGGATCTGTTCGCCGACATTCCCGCCGATCTACGCCTCGAGCAGCCGCTGAATCTGGGTGCCGGACGGTCTGAGCAGGAGGTCTATGACGAGCTGCGGGCGCTGGCCGCGCGCAACGTGTCAACTGAGGACGAGGTCTCGTTCCTGGGTGCGGGCATGTATGACCATTACGTCCCGGCGCTGGTCGACGCGATCACGTCGCGCTCGGAGTTTCTGACCCCCTACACGCCCTATCAGCCCGAGGTCTCCCAGGGCGGCCTGCAGGCCATGTTCGAGTATCAGACCGCGATCAGCGAGCTCACCGGCCTGCCGATCTCAAACGCTTCGGTCTATGAGGGGCCGAGCGCGGTGGCGGCCGCGGGGTACGTCGCTAAGCACGCCGGCGGCGCGCGCCGCAACTTTGTCATCTCCCGCGGCGTGCATCCGCACTCCCGGGAGGCGCTGGTCACCCTGGCCCGGGGTTGGGGCATGGAGGTGGTCGAGGCTCCACTGCGCGACGGCGTCACGGCCCTGCCCGAGCTCTCAGATGACGTCAGCGCCGTGATCTTCCAGCAGCCCAATTTCCTGGGCGCGGTCGAGGATCTCGAGGCGCTGGCCGGGGCCGCCCACCAAGCGGGCGCGCTGGCCGTATGCGCGTGTGACCCGCTGCCCCTGGCCCTGCTGCGCTCCCCGGGCGAGTGCGGTGTGGACATCGCCGTCGGTGAGGGCCAGACGCTCGGCAATCGTCTGGACTACGGCGGCCCCTCGTTCGGGTTCTTCGCCGCCACCGAAGCGCTGATCCGCCGGATCCCGGGCCGGATCGCCGGCGAGACCCGTGATCTGGACGGCAAGCGCGGGTTCGTGCTCACTTTGCAGACCCGCGAGCAGCACATCCGCCGCGAGAAGGCGACCTCGAACATCTGCACCGCGCAAGCCCTCAACGCGTTGGCGGGGGTGATCTACCTGAGCTGGCTGGGACGCCGGGGGATCGTCGAGCTGGCCGAGCTGATGCTGCGCCGGACCGCCTATGCCCGCGAGCGCCTGGCCGAGATCGAGGGCGTGGCGCTGATCCATGACCAGCCGGTGCTGCGCGAGTTCGCGGTCGCGCTCGACGTGCCGGTGGATCGGGTCATCGTCCGCTGCCTGGAGCGGGGGGTCAATCCCGGCTACGCGCTGTCGCGCGACTACCCCGAGCACGCCGACGGTCTCCTGGTCGCGATCACCGAGCGTCGCACGCGGGCGGAGATCGATCGGCTGGCGGCGGTCCTGGAGGCGGCGGTGGCCGCCGAGCGCGGCCACGCCCTGCACGAGGTGAGCGCGTGATTTCTAGCCGGACGACTCACGCGGCATCCGATCAGGCGAGCCAGGAAGGCGAGCGGATGCCGGGCGTGAGCGACGACGAGCTGACCATCTTCGAGCGTTCTCGGCCCGGGCGCCGGGCCTTCGTGGCTCCCGCGCTCGACGTTCCCGAGTGTGAGCTGGACGAGCTGCTCGCTCCCCGTCTGCGGCGGCCCGAGCCGCCGCGCCTACCCGAGGTCTCAGAGCCCGAGATCGTCCGCCATTACAACCGGCTCTCCAAGCGTAACTTCGACCTCGATACGGGCTTCTATCCGCTCGGTTCGTGCACGATGAAGCACAACCCCAAGCTGCACGAGCGGGTCGCGGCGCTGCCCGGCCACGCCAAGCTGCATCCCCTCCAGACCCCCGAGCGGGCCCAGGGAGCGCTTGAGCTGATGTGGCGCCTGCAGGACGCGCTGGCGGAGATCGCCGGGCTGCCCCACGTCTCCCTGCAGCCGTCGGCGGGCTCGCACGGCGAGCTGGCCGGCGTGCTCCTGACCCGCGCCTTTCACGAGGACCGCGGCGAGCATCGGACGAAGGTGCTGACGCCCGACACCGCGCACGGAACCAACCCGGCCACGGTGACGATGGCCGGCTATGAGGTGGTCAAGGTCGGCACCGACACCCATGGCAACGTCGATCTCGACGATCTGCGCGCCAAGGCCACCGATCAGGTCGCCTGCCTGATGCTGACCAACCCATCGACACTGGGGCTGTTTGAGCCCGCGATCCAGGAGATCGCCCAGATCGTCCACGGTGTCGGGGCGACGCTCTACTACGACGGCGCCAACCTCAACGCGATCATGGGGATCTGCCGGCCGGGGGACATGGGCTTTGACATCGTGCACTTCAACCTGCACAAGTCCTTCACCCAGCCCCACGGCGGCGGCGGCCCCGGGGCGGGGCCGATCGCGGTGTCAGATCGGATCGAGCCGTTCCTGCCCCGGCCCCAGGTGGTCAAGGTGACCGAGCCGGACCACGGATCAGATGGGGACGGTCTCCGCTACGACCTGGACTTCGACCGGCCCAAGTCGATCGGGCGACTGCGCGGCTTTCAGGGCAATTACGGCGTGTTCGTGCGCTCCTACGCCTACCTGCGCTCGCTCGGGGCGCCCGGCCTGCGCGGGGTCTCGGAGATCGCCGTTCTGAACGCCAATTACCTGCTCGCCCGGCTACGCGCCGAGGGTGTCCTCGAGTACCTGCCCGCCGCCTACCAGCGGCTCTGCATGCACGAGTTCGTGCTTTCCGGGGCGCCGATGAAGCGCGAGCTTGGAATCAAGACGCTCGATCTGGCCAAGCGCCTGCTCGACCACGGGGTGCACCCGCCGACCGTCTACTTCCCGTTGCTGGTCGACGAGGCGCTGCTGATCGAGCCGACCGAGACCGAGACCAAGGAGACCCTCGATCGCTTCGCTGCGATCGTGGCCGAGATCCTCCGCGAGGCCCGCCAGGACCCCGAGATCGCCCGCCAGGCTCCCTACTCGACGCCGGTCCGCCGGCTCGACGAGGCCGCCGCCGCCCGCCGCCCCGTGGTCCGCCAGCCCATGGACTCCTGACCGAAGGCCAACGCGTGTCACGGATCCGGCGCGATCAGGCTCGCCCCGGGCAGGTAGGTTCTCACGCGTCGTGGGTCGCGGGTGAGGAAAGCGTGGTGCGATCTCGGCCAGAACGACCGCGTTCAAGATCAGGGCGCCTCGCAGCAGACTGCTGTCCACGACCGTACCCAGTGGCCGACTCACCGCCGGGTGAGGGCGAGGATCTCGTCGGTGCTCAGGTCGACGTCGCCGGCGCCGCGCATCCGCGCGATCTCATCCGCCGATCCGTCTCGGTCCACCACCAGCCGCGCGCCCGCGGCGTCGAGTTCGAACTCGACTAACCGGTAATACCGTTGGCTTCGAGCGTCAGCGCGGCGAGGCAACCGCCGAGCCGAACGTAAGCTCGCGAGCGTCGTAGGCTGCGGGCGATGCGATTCGTGACCGCCCAGGACACCGTGGCCGCGGCGTGACCACCACCGCGGACTCCCAGTTGGCTGCCGACGCGGCCGAGATCGCCGCACGAGCCGAGGCCGAGCTCGAGCAGCTGGTCGCCATCTCCTCGCCCTCGGGAGACCTCGAGGGCGCCGAGCGGGCGCTCGCCCTGTGCGCGACATTGCTGCCCGACGGCGCCCGCACCGAGCGCCCGGATTGCTCCACGCCCGGCAGCGCCCCGGACCTGATCGGCCGACTTACGGGGACGGGGCGCCGCCGCCTGATGCTTCTCGGGCACGTCGACACGGTGATCGCCCACGCCAACCATCAGCCGCTGCGTCCCGACGGCGAGCGCCTGTACGGGAGCGGCACCGCCGACATGAAGGGTGGCGACATCCTCGCCCTCGGCGTCGCCCGGGCGCTGGCCCGCAGCCCCGAGGCCTTCGCCGAGCTGGCCGTGCTGCTGGTCACCGACGAGGAGTGGCGGGTGGCGCCGTTCGCCCACGCCCCGCGCTTCGCCGGCTACGACGCCTGCCTGTGCTTCGAGGCCGGGGAGCGGGCGGAGGACGGCGCTGAGGGCGTGGTCGTACGCCGCAAGGCGGCCGGCACCCTGCGGGTTCTGGCCACCGGGCAGGCGTCGCACTCGGGTTCAGCGCCCGACCGGGGCCGCAACGCGCTGCTCGCGCTGGCCCAGATCGCGAGCGCGGTGGCCGCCCGGCACGACCCCGGGGGCCCCGACCAGCTGAGCGCCGTGCCGACCGTGATGCGCTCGGGCGAGGCGTTCAACGTCGTCCCCGCGGCCGGCGAGCTGATCTTCGACCTCCGCGCGCGCCGGCTGGCCACCTTCGAAGAGGTCTTCGCGCAGATCCCGGCCGAGCTCGATGGCGTGGCGCTCGAGCCCCGGATGGAGCGCAAGTGGCCGGGCATGGACTCCGCGGCGGCCACCGCCGGTCTGATCGCCGACGCCAGCGCCCGCCTGGGGCGCCCGATCGCCGGGGTCCCTCGGGGTGGGGCCAGCGACGCCAGCCACTTCGCCGAAGCGATCGCGCTGACCGTGGATGGGCTCGGACCGCGGGGCGGGGGCGCGCACACTCCGCGGGAGTTCGTCCTGCGCGCGGCCCTGCGCGAGCGCGCTGAGGTCGCCCTGGCGCTGGCCCGCGCCGCGCTGGCCTGAATCGGCCCGCCGGGGCGCCGACCTGCCATCCTCTGGGTATGAGTCACGAGCGTCGTCAGCTTCCCGCCCAGCGCCGCGAGCCGATTGAGGGCCTGATCCTGCTGGCCGTGATCGTCGCGGTCATGTGGCTGGTCGAGATCGTCAACTCGCTGGACAATAACGGGCTCAACAGCGACGGGATCATCCCCCGCAACGTCGGGCACCTGTGGGCCATCCTCACCGCCCCGTTCCTGCACGCGAGCTTCGCCCATCTGATCGACAACACGATCCCGTTCGTGTTCATGGGCGTGCTCATCGCCCTGCGCGGAGCCCTACGGCTGGCCCTGGTGACCGCGATCGTGATCATCGCCGGCGGTCTCGGCACCTGGCTGATCGCCCCGGAGCATTCGATCACCGTCGGGGCCAGCGGCGTCGTCTTTGGCTATGCCACCTACCTGATCAGCCGGGGCCTGTTCAACCGCAGCTGGCTGGAGATCCTCACCGGGATCATCGTCGGCGTGGTCTGGGGCGGCGCGCTGCTCTCGAGCCTGGTCCCGCACTACGGCATCTCCTGGCAGGCCCACGCCTGCGGTGCCGCGGCCGGGGTGTTGGCCGCCGCGCTGCTCGCCCGTCCCCGCCGGGCGCTGCCCGGCCACGCCGACGGCGACCCGATGACCCGCGCGTTGGCCCGGTAGCCTGCCAACGCCAGTGAGGATCTTCTCCGGCATCCAGCCGACGGGTCGCAAGCACCTCGGCAACTACATCGGCGCCATCACCCAGTACGTGGCCGGCCAGGACCGCGGCGACGCGATCTACTGCATCGTCGATCTGCACGCCACCACGGTGACCTACGAGCCCGCGGCGCTGCGCGAGTCGGTCTACGAGACGGCCGCGACCCTGCTCGCCGCCGGGCTGGACCCCGAGCGCTGCGTGTTCTTTCGCCAGAGTGACGTGCTCGAGCACGCCGAGCTGACCTGGCTGCTCTCCAGCGTGGCCGCCTACGGCGAGCTCGGGCGCATGACCCAGTTCAAGGACAAGGCGCCGACGCAGCGGGATTTGGTCAGCGTCGGGCTGTTCACCTACCCGGTGCTGATGGCCGCCGACGTCCTCGCCTACCGGGCCCACGAGGTTCCGGTCGGCGACGATCAGCGCCAGCACGTTGAGCTCATGCGCGACCTCGCCGGGCGTTTCAACGCTCGCTTCGGCGAGACGCTGGTCGTCCCCGAGGCGCGGATTCCGGCGGTGGGCGCGCGGATCATGGACCTGCAGGCCCCCGAGAACAAGATGTCGACCACCGGGCGCAGCGTGGCGGGGACGGTCTACGTGCTCGAGGAGCCCGACGCGATCGCCAAGAAGTTTCGCTCCTCGGTCACCGACTCAGGCAGCGAGGTTGTGCGCGCGCCCGACAAGCTGGGGATCACCAACCTGATCGAGATTCTGGCCGCCGTGCGCGGGACCGTGCCCGAGGAGATCGAGCGCGAGTTCAGCGGCGCCGGTTACGGGGCGTTCAAGTCGGCGGTCGCCGAGGCGGTGGTGGCCTATCTGGCCCCCGTTCGCGAGCGCTACGCCGCCCTGCGCGCCGATGAGGCCCAGCTCGAAAGCATTCTCGGGGTCGGGGCCGACAGGGCCCGGGCGATCGCCGCCGACACGCTGGCCGATGTCCGGGTCCGCATGGGGGTGGGAGCGGTCCGGGCGCGCGGTTAGAGTCATCTGCGTGGCTCTCGTCGACCTCGAGCTCGATCTGGACGTCTTCGCCGGACCCTTCGATCTCCTGCTGACGCTGATCCTGCGCGAGGAGGTCGACCTGCTTGAGGTCGACCTGGCCGACGTGGTCATCACCTACATCGACCATCTGGAACGCCGCGGGGAGCGCGATCTCGAGGCGGCGACCGAGTTCCTGGTCCTGATCGCGGCGCTGCTGGAGCTGAAATCTCGGCTGCTGCTGCCCGGTGAGGAGGTCGACGAGGTCGATCTGGACCCCGGTGAGGCGGCCGAGGAACTGCTGCACCGCCTGCTCGCCGCCCATCGCTACCGGGCTGCGGCCGCCCACCTGCAGGGCCTCCTCGCCGACGAGGAGGGCCATCGTTTTCGCTCGGCGCCGCTGCCGCCGCAGCTGCGCAAGGCCACCCTGATCGACGCCCACGCCGTCTACGCGCCGGCCACGCTGGCCAAGGCGATCGGGGGCCTGCTGCAGCTGCCGCCGCCGGTCGACCTGCACCACGTGACGGTCCACAAGGTCACGGTCGCCGAGCGCCTCTTGCACCTGCGGGCTCTGCTCAGGCAGGGGAGCTTCACGTTCTCAGAAGCAGTCGCGCGGGCCGACCGGGTGACGGTGGCGGTCACGCTCTACGCGCTGCTCGAGCTCCACAAGCAGGGGGAGGCCACCTGGACCCAGGCCGAGCCGTTCTCCGAGATCGACATCTCGTCCACGGCGGCCGCCGCGCACCGGCTGAGCGCATGAGTCCGGCGACCGCCGAGCTTGAGCGCACGCTCGAAGGGCTGCTGTTCCTGAGCGCCGATCCCGTGACCCCGGCCGTCCTGGCCGAGGCCACCGGCGAGGAGCTTCGCGAGGTGGTGACCGCCCTGGAACGCCTGCGCGAGCACTATGAGTTCGAGCGCCGCGGGTTCATCGTCCGCGAACTGGCCGGCGGGTTCGTGCTCAGCACCCATCCGGACGTCGAGCCGGCCGCTCGGCGCCTGTTGGCCAAGCCCCGCACGCCGCCGCTGACGCCCGCCCAGGCCGAGACGCTGGCCATCGTCGCCTACCTCCAACCCGTTTCGCGGCCCGAGATCGCCCGCATCCGCGGGGTCAGCGCCGAGTCCGCCGCCACCACCCTGCTCGAACGCGGCGTGATCGAGGAGGCCGGCCGCTCCCAGTTCGGTGCCGTGCTCTACCGCACCACCGAGCTGTTCCTCAAGCTCTTCGGGCTCGGCGCCGTGGCCGAGCTCCCGACGATCGAGGGCTTTGACCCCTCCGGGGAGTTCGAGCAGGAGCTGCGCGATCGCCTCTTGCGGGCCGGCGAGGCCCGGAGTGGGGTCGGCCCCGCCCCGGCGGTCGCCAACGGCACCGAGCTCTGACCGCGGAGAAACCCCAGGCGGCTCGGTGAGCCGTAGGCGGTGATGGTGCCCGGCGCGGGTCGCCGCCGCCTCGGAGGTTGGCTGTGCTCGGCCGCCACGCAGAGTGACTCTGTGACCTGCGCGAGGAGCAGATCCGCGAACGGGCGATCAGGCGAGGCCCAGCCATCCGGTAAGCGCCTCGCCGTCGCGCACGAGCGCGCTGCGGTGCTCGGCCGCCAACGGCGCCAGGGGCTCGAGCTCGACCGTCCGCCCGGTCAGGCGCCAGAGCGCCACGGCGCGCCCACCGGCCAGCGCGAAGCCACGAAAGATGCCGCCGGCGACCACGCGGTCGGCGTGCTCACCGAGGACGGGCTCGCGTCCGTTCCAGCCGAGCAGCAGGGGCTCAAAGGCGCCGAGCAGACGGGGGCGGGGGAGGGGCGCGGCCCGGTGACGGCGAGCAAGGTCGACCAGGCCCCCCGGACTCGCGCACAGCTCGGAGGCAATCGCGGTCAGCCCGGCGTGGGCGTCGCGCAACGGCAGCCCCGCCCATCGGGCCAGGTCGCGCTCGTTGGCGGGTCCGTGGCCGGCCAGATAGCGACGAGCGAGCTCGGCCAGGGCCCGATCGCGGGGCATCGGCCGCGTCGCCGGCAGCCAGTCGCGGACCAGCGCGTAGGCGTGCTGGCGTCCGATTATCGGTCCCCGCACGATCAGCCCATCGATCGCGGCCCGGAACAGGAGCTGGATCAGGGCCTGGCCGGCGACCGGGACGCCGGCGCGCTCGAGCCGCTCACGCATCTGCGCCCGGGTCAGCGGGCCGTCGGTGGCCAGCGCGTGCTCGATCACGGTCAGGCCGCGCTCGGTGACCGCGGCGTCGATGCCCTCCTGGGCCAGGCGGGTGGCGCTCGAGGTTCGCAGCGGCGGCGTCATCAACTGCTGTAAGAGCGGATAGTCCTCGCTGCGCACGAGATGGAGGGTGCCGCGGTTGAGCCACGTGATCAGCAGCGAGCGCTCCTCGGTCAGGGCGCGGTCGACGTCGGCGGCGCTCAGGCCGCGGCTGCGGGCCCGGATCGCCAGTCGGGCCCCCCGCGGGTCCTGGCCCTGGATGGCGAGCAGGCGCTCGGCCACGGCCAGCGGATCCCGGGCCGGGGCGCCGGCCAGCAGCTGGGCAGTGAGCCGCCGGGGGTGCGTCGGGTCGCGGGCGCTCACGCCGCGGTGGATACGGCCGCGAGCTGGCCGCAGGCCGCGGCGATCTCGCGACCCCGGGTGAGGCGCACCGTGGCCGCGATCCCCTGGCGCTCGAGCTCGGCCCGGAAGGCCTCGATCGCCTTGGGGCCCGAGCCCGCGTAGGGCGAGTTGGTCGGGTTGTAGGGGATCAGGTTGACCTTGAAAGTCCGCGGGTCCAGGAGCTCGGCCAGCGCCCGCGCCTGCGCGAAGGAGTCGTTGACACCGGCCAGCATCACGTACTCGACGAACACCATCCGTCGCTTGCGCTCGTAGTGCAGCCGGCAGGCGGCGAGCACGTCGGCCAGCGGATAGCGCCGATTGATCGGCATCAGCTGCGAGCGCAGCGCGTCGTCGGCGGCGTGCAGGGAGAGGGCGAGGCGGATCGGCATCCGCTCCCGCGCCAAACGGAGGATGCCGGGAATCCAGCCGACGGTCGAGATCGCGGTGTGGCGATGAGAGATCCCCAGGTCGGGCAGCCGCCGGCACGCCTCCAGCACCGCGTCGAGGTTCATCATCGGCTCGCCCATGCCCATGAACACCGCGTGGTCCACGGGGCCGGAGCGTCGGAAGTGAAGCGCCTGGTCGAGGATCTCCGAGGCGGTCAGGTTGCGTGCGAAGCGCATCTGCCCGGTCGCGCAGAAGCTGCAGGTCAGTGGGCAGCCCGACTGCGAGGAGAGGCACAGCGAGCGGCGCCCGTCCCTGTAGGTCATCACTACCGTCTCGAGCGGGCGGCCGTCCCCGGTCCGCAGCAGGGCCTTGACCGTCCCGTCGCGGGCCTGGGCCTCGTGCTCGGTGGTCAGGCTCGAGAACGGCACCGCCTCGGCCAACGCGGCCCGCAGATCGAGGGGCAGATTGGTCATGGCGGCAAAGTCCTGCGCACCCTGCGCCGCCCAGCGCCAGATCTGGCCGCTGCGATAGCCGGGCTGTCCGAGTCGGGCCAGCGTGCGATCCAGGAGTTCGAGGTCCACGCTCACTATGGTGACAGCGGAGATGCGCCTCGCGAAGTTCCTGGCCAACGCCGGTGTCGCCAGCCGCCGGGCCGCCGAGGAGATCGTCCGGGCCGGGCGAGTCAGCGTCGATGGCGCGCCGGTGCTCGATCCGGCTCGCACCGTCACCCCCGAGAGCCGCGTCGCGCTCGATGGAGCTCCCGTCGCGCTGGAGACCAAGCTCGCGGTCTACGCGGTCAACAAGCCCGCCGGCGTCGTCTCCACCGCCTCAGACCCCCAGGGCCGTCCCACCGTCGTTTCCTTGATCGAGACCACGCTGCGCCTGTACCCGGTCGGGCGCCTGGACATCGACACCACGGGTCTGATCCTGCTCACCAACGACGGCACCCTCGCCTATCGCATGATGCACCCGAGCTTCGAGGTCACCAAGACCTACCGGGCCCGGGTCTGGAAGCCACCGGTGGGCGAGGAGGCGCTCGCGGCCCTGCGGCGCGGCGTCGTGCTCGATGACGGGCCGACCGCCCCCGCCCGGGTCCGCCGCCTGCGGGCCGACACGATCGAGCTCACGATCCACGAGGGGCGCAAGCGCCAGGTCAAGCGCATGTGCGAGCTCGTCGGGCACCGAGTGCGCAGCCTCGAGCGCGTCGCCTTCGGGCCGTTGACCCTCGGTCCGTTGGGGCCCGGCGCACACCGGCGGTTGAGCGGCGCCGAGGTCCAGGCCCTGCTGGCGGCGGCGCAGACCGCCTGAGGGCCCGTAGATGAATAACCCTCTTGTTGAGAGGCCCGGTGAGCGTCGCCTGGCGGCGTCCTCACCACCGGCTTCGCCGGCGGTGCCGCTCGATGTGGCTGGGCCACACCTTCGGTCCTGCGTCCTGGCCATGCTCGCTCCTCGGACCTCTCAACTGCGGACCACTTCATCTACGGGCCCTAACCGAATCGCAACTTGTCGCGGCGCCGGTGTACAACCACGAACGGCACTATCTAACTAGATGCTTCAGGAGCAAGGACAGGGCGACGCGCCGATCACGTTTTCCACGGCCCCCGCGGCGGGCGCCGGCGCGACGGCCGGGGCGCAACGCGGGCTCCCGCTGGGCGGTTTGCGCCGGCCCCAGTGGGCGACGCCGGTGCCCTGGCCGCGGTGGCGCTTTGGCGCGCTGGCCGGGCGCGCCGCGATCGGCGCTCTGATCCTGAGCACGTTCCTGATCGTGCTGGTCGCCGCGTCGGGCCCGTCGGTGCTCGTGCCCCGCAGCACCGTGGTCTACCCGGGCTGGGACGCCGGGCCTCTGCACACGCTGATTCCCCTGATCACCCACAACCCGCATGCCATGGGGATCGCCTACAGCGTGGTGCTGATCCTGATGTTTGGCGCCTACGCGGTCGCGCTGGCCTCGGTGCGGGCGCTCTCCCTGCGGGTGATCGTCGCGGCCGTGATCGCGCTCGAGCTGATCCTGCTGCTGAGCCCGCCGCTGCAGCTCAACGACGTCTTCAACTACCTCGGCTACGGGCGGCTGGGCGGCCTGCATCACCTCAATCCCTACACGCACGTGATCAAGCAGGAGTTCTTTGATCCGGTGTACCGCTTCGCGAGCTGGCACAACCTGCGCAGCCCCTACGGCTCGCTGTTCAGCGCCATCACCTACCCGCTGGCCTTCATGCCGCTGGCGGTCGCCTACTGGACCCTGAAGGTGATCACGGTCGCGCTCAGCCTTGCCTTTTTGGCCCTGGTCTACCGGTGCGCCCGCCAGCTCGGCCGCGATCCGCGCTTCGCACTCGTGTTCGTGGCCCTGAACCCCATCTACCTGCTCTACGCGGTCGGCGGGTTTCACAACGACTTCTTCATGCTCGTTCCGTCGATGGGGGCGATCACGCTGCTCCTCGCCGGGCGCGACCGCGCCGCCGGTGCCGCCATCGTGATCGCGATCGCGGTCAAGTTCACCGCGGTGCTGCTGCTGCCGTTCCTGCTCGTGGCCGCGCTGACCCGGCCCCGTCGGACCCGGATGCTGGTCGGGGCCGCGCTCGCGGCGGTGCCGATGATCGCCGTCCAGCTGGCTCTGTTTGGTCTCTCGATCCCCAACCTGTCGGATCAGAGCGCGCTGCTGACCGACTTCAGCGTCCCCAACGTCGTCGGGCTGGTGCTCGGAATCGGCGGCGGCACGCCCGGACTCCTGCGGGTGGCTAACGTCGCCGTGGTGCTCGTGGTCGCCTTCCAGGTCTATCGCCGCCGCGAATGGCTCTCAGCCGCCGGATGGTCGACCTTCGCGCTGATCGCCAGCCTGGCCTGGCTGGTCCCGTGGTACATCATCTGGCTGTTGCCGCTGGCCGCGCTGGCCGCCAACATCAACCTGCGCCGGGTCGCCCTGGTGATGACCGCGTACCTGATCTTTGCCTTCATGCCCGCCACCGGCCTGTACTTCTCCGCCCACGGGATCGACCTGCTCGGCAGCTCCACGGGACAGGCCTCCAAGTCGCATCAGCATAAGCTCGCGGGTGGGTAATCCATGGGTAGGACCGGCAAATGGTTAGCTTCGGCGCCGTGCGAATTGAATCTCAGCTGCTAGCGGCCGGCCCCGGCACGGTGCCGGTCGCGACGACCGTGGGAGCCCACCGGCGGTTGGGTGTGGACCGGGTCGAGCTCGTGCTCCTGGCCCTGTTCGGGCTGATGTCGATGTGGATCGTCGCCGTCGATGTCTGGCAGGCGGTCGCGCATGATCGCGTCTGGACGGGCACCGACGGCTTCTTCATCGTCGATCAGATGCAGTACTTGGCCTGGATCCAGTCCGCCTCCCACCATCTCCTGGTCGCCAATCTGTTCGTGCTGCGCGACACCCCCTCGGACTACTTCCAGCCCGCGGTCGTGATCTCGGGGGTGGTGGCCGCCCTCGGGGTCGCGCCCTGGCTGGCGCTGCTGCTCTGGAAGCCGGTGGCGGTGCTCGGGACCTTCCTCGCCCTTCGCGCCTACGCCCACCGGACGGTGACCACCACCGGGCAGCGGCGCGCGGTGATCGTCCTCGGCCTGTTCTTCGGTTCCTTCAGCGTCGTCTACGGATCATTCGGGATCGTCGGCGACATGATGCCCGGCTGGCTTTCGTGGGGCTACCCGTTCGGGCTGATCGCGGTTGCGCTGATCGTGTTCGCGCTGCTCGGTTACGGCCAGGCCCGCGAGCGCGGGGAGCTGGCCTGGGCACCGGGGCTGCTGGGGGCCGTGGCCAGCACGCTGCACCCGTGGCAGGGTGAGCTGCTGATCCTGATCGTGGTCATGGCCGAGCTGATCCGGTGGCGCGAGCACCGGCGTGGGCAGGGCCTGGGACTGCCGGTGCTGACGCTCGTGCTGACCGGGGCGCCGCTGATCTACTACCTGGCCCTCGGGCACATCGACCTGTCCTGGGGGCTGGCCCGCGAAGCCAGCAAGCACACCTTCTCGCTCGGGACGATCGCGCTCGCGATCGCCCCCCTGGCGTTGGTGGCGGCGCTCGGCTACCGCGGGCGTCCGCGTGACTTTCTTGAGCTCACGACCCGGCTGTGGCCGCTCGCCGCGCTGCTCATCTGGGCGCTGTCGGCCTCGGCGCTGAGCGCCACCCCGCTGCACGCCTTCAACGGGATCACGCTGCCCCTGGCCGTGCTCGCCGTCACCGGTGTCACCCGCCAGGGCTGGCACCGCGTGCCGCGCGCCCGGATCGCCGGCGCGCTCGCGCTGGCCGCGGCGACGATTCCCGCCAACGCCTACGCGATCGCGGTCGCCCCCACCTACGTCGCGCCGACGCCCGGCAACGCCAACTTCATCACCCGGGACGAGCACCGGGCCCTGGCCTTCCTGCGCCGGGATCCCGACGACGGCGGCGTCCTGACCCAGTTCTATCTCGGCGAAACCGTCCCCGCCCAGACCGGCCGTCACACCCTGGTCGGGGACTGCCTGTGGTCACAGCCGGCCTGCATGCCGCGCTCGCTCGCCGCCGACGCCCTGTTCACGGGCAAGATGCCCCGCGCCCAGGCACGCGCCTTCGTGCGCTCGAGCGGGGCGCGCTTCGTTTTGGCCAGCTGCGGACCGCGCGTCAACCTGCTCCGGCTGCTGGGCCCACTGATTGTTTCGGTGCACCGCTTCGGGTGCGCGGCGGTGCTTGACCTCGGCCAGGCCGGTAAGGCCGAGGGTCCTCTGGCAGAATTACCAACTGATGCGGCTGTTCGCGCTCCGCGGCGCCAATAGCGTCGAGGCGAATCAGGCCAGCGCGATCCTCGAGGCCACCGACCTGCTGATCCGTGAGCTGATGGATCGCAACTCGCTGGCGCCCGAGGCGATGGTGAGCTGCATCTTCACGCTCACCGAGGACCTGGACGCCGAGTTCCCGGCCGTCGCCGCGCGCCGGCTCGGCCTCGACCGTGTGCCGCTGCTGTGCGCGCGGGAAGTCCCGGTGCCGGGCGCGCTCCCGCGCGTGATCCGCGTCCTGGTCCACTACTACGCCGAGCCCGAGCACGAGTCCCAGCACGTCTACCTCGGCACCGCCGCAGCTCTGCGCCGTGACCTCGAATCGGCACAATGAGCGGCATGGCGATCGAATTTGGTGAGCGCATCCGGCGGATCCCCGCCTACCCACTGGCGGCCGGCTATGACCTCGGCGCGGACATGGCGATGCTGGCCTCCAACGAGTGCTGGGCGGCCCCCGGGCAGAGCGTGATCGACGCTGCCACCGAGGTGCTGACCGGCGTTCACCGCTACCCGGATCCGTCCTACGCGGCGTTGCGCAAGGCCCTCTCGGAGCGCTACGGGATCGCGCGCCAGCGGATCGCGCTCGGCAACGGCTCTTGTGACCTGCTGCTCGCCGCCGGCGAGGCGCTGCTCGAGCCCGGCGCCGAGATCGTCTACGCCTGGCCCGCGTTCAGTGTCTACCCGCACCTGGCCGCCGCGTCGGGCGCCCGCGGGGTCCAGGTTCCGCTCGACCACGACGACCGCCACGACCTCGACGCGATGGCCCGGGAGATAACCGTCGCCACCCGGCTGGTCCTGGTCTGCAACCCCAACAACCCGACTTCGACCTCGTTGCCGTTGGAGGCCATCGAGGCCTTCCTGGAGCGCGTCCCCCGCCACGTCTGCGTGATCCTGGATGAGGCCTATTGCGAGTACGCGCTCGCCCTCGGGGACACCTACGCATCGCTTGAGCTGCTGCGCCGCTGGCCCAACTTGGTGCTGCTGCGAACCTTCTCCAAGGTCTATGGCCTGGCCGGGCTGCGGGTCGGCTACGGGTTGTGTGGCTCTGAGGATTTCCGCGCCGCCGTCGACCAGGTGCGCCAGCCCTTCTACCTCAACATGGCGGCCCAGGCGGCGGCCGTGCAGGCGCTGGGCCATCAGGACGAGGTCGAGCGCCGGGTGGCGCGCACCGTGGCCGCGCGCCTTGAGCTGACCGGCGGCCTGCGGGAACTCGGCCTGTGGACGGCGGACTCGGACGCCAACTTCGTCTGGACCCACCTGCCCGACGGGGTCGTCGAGGCGGATCTGGTCAGCGGCCTGGCGCAACGCGGGGTGCTGGTCAGGGGCGGAGGCGCCCTGGGGCGCGAGAACTCGCTGCGGGTCACGGTGGGCACGGATTCCGAGAACGCCCGCTTCCTGGACGCCGTCGCCGACCTGATCTGAATCGAGCGCCCGGGCTCTGATCCCGGTGGCCCTTGGCAGAAGCGCCCGGGTCTGGTAGAACCGGCAGCGCGCATGAACGACCGTGCCCGCACCGCGACTCTGAGCACCGACGCCGACTTCGGCTGGTCCTTCTACGCGCGCTTCTCCGCCTGGCGATTTAGCTAGGCGCCCGACCTCGACCGCAAGGTCGCCCTGCGCCCGCCGCTTCGCCGGCCGCGGGACAGCTCGGAGGTCGGGCGCCGGAGAACCCTCAGCGGGGCCGTTTACGGCCCGCGCGGCGCTTCTCGTAGATTCCCAGGTACAGGAAAGGACCAGCAGATGATGATCGTAATGAAACCGACGGCCACCGAAGCGGAGGTGGAGGCCGTACTTGACCGCGTGCGCCACGCCGGCGCGCGTGCCCACGTGAGCAACGGCGAGGAGCTGACCGTGATCGGCGCGATCGGCGACCGAGAGCACGTGGCCCGGCTCGAGCTCGAGGCCAGCCCCGGAGTCGACCGCGTGCTACCGATCTCCAAGCCCTACAAGCTCGCCTCGGCCGAGATCGCCCACGGTCAGCGCTCGGTGCTCGACATCGGCGGGCGTCCGGTGGGTGGCCCGCACTTCGCCCTGATCGCCGGGCCGTGCACGGTGGAATCGCGCGACCAGACGCTCGAGACCGCCCGTGTGGTGCGCGACGCCGGAGCCACGCTGTTTCGCGGCGGCGCCTACAAGCCCCGCACGTCGCCCTACGCCTTCTCGGGGCTGGGCCAGGAGGGTCTGCGGCTGCTCGCCGAGGCCAAGGCGCAGACCGGCCTTCCGATCGTCACCGAGGTCATGGATGCTCGGGACCTCGAGGCCGTCCTCGAGGTCGCCGACGTGATCCAGGTCGGCGCGCGCAACATGCAGAACTACACACTGCTCACCGAGATCGGGCGCTCGGGGTGTCCCGCGCTGATCAAGCGCGGGCTCTCCAGCACGCTCGAGGAGCTGCTGATGGCCTCCGAGTACATCCTCAAGGAGGGCAACGAGGCGGTGATGCTGTGCGAGCGGGGGATCCGGACGTTCGAGACCGCCTACCGCTTCACGCTCGATCTGATGGCCGTCCCGGTGCTCAAGGAGATGACCCACCTGCCGGTGATTGTCGATCCCAGCCACGCGGCCGGGCGGCGTGACCTCGTCCTGCCGCTGTCCATGGCCGCGGCCGCCGCCGGTGCCGACGGGATCATCGTCGAGGTCCATCCGGCCCCCGACGAGGCGATCTGCGACGGGCCCCAGCAGTTGGTTGCCGCCGAGTTTCACGTCTATGCCGATCGCGTCCGGGCGGCGGCGGCGCTGGCCGGCAAGCTGGCCGCCACGCCGATCGCGCCCCGAGCCCATCAGCTGACGTGACCGTGACCGGCTCGTCTCTGAGCGACGCCGTCCGCGACCGGCGGATCGAGCGGCTGGTCCCGCTCGCCGCCCCGCGTCAGCTGATCGAGGAGCTGCCGCTCACCGAGGGGCACGCCTCGGTCTTGACCCGCGGGCGCGCCGAGGTATCGGCGGTCCTGGATGGTGCCGACGACCGCCTGCTGGTGATCGTCGGGCCGTGCAGCGTCCACGACGTCGAGGCGAACTGGGAGTATGCCCAGCGCCTCTCAGAGCAGGTCCAGCGCCTCTCGCCTGACCTGTGTGTGGCCATGCGGGTCTACTTCGAGAAGCCTCGCACGACGATCGGCTGGAAGGGTCTGATCAACGATCCTCATCTCGACGGCTCCAGTGACGTCAACACGGGCCTACGCACGGCCCGCCGGCTGCTGCTCGAGGTCCTGGCCCTCGGGTTGCCGGTGGGGTGCGAGTTCCTGGATCCGATCACCCCGCAGTACATCTCGGACGTGGTCAGCTGGGGCGCGATCGGCGCCCGCACGGTGGAGAGCCAGATCCACCGCCAGCTCGGCTCCGGCCTGTCGATGCCGGTCGGCTTCAAGAACCGCACCGATGGCAACATCCAGGTCGCGGTCGATGCCGTCCGCGCGG
>JBPCIY010000002.1:0-17381 GCA_051005855.1 Solirubrobacteraceae bacterium
AGCATCAACCGCTCCTCGTCGCTCAGCGTGATGTTGACCGCCAACCTCATCACGAGCACACTTCGCCGCCCGCGTTATGACTCCTTCAACCAATCAAGAGGGAACTTCCGGCGGCCAGGACTTAGACACCGCGAACGCTGGCGCTCAACCAACCTCCTGGAACGCTCGCTCGGGGAGGTCCGCCGACGCACGAAGGTGATGGGCCGCTTCCCCGGCGAGACCAGCTGCCTATCACTCGTCTGGGCGGTCCTCGACCTGTTCATCAGCCACGCCAGCAACGGCGCGACGTTCACCGACGTCGACCGCCAACACCTCTACCGCATCAAATACCAGCAAGCCGACCCCGACACCATCGACGAGGAAGTCACAGCCGCATAAACTCAACCACGGGAACCTCAACCGCCAGCGATTTACAGCGGCAAAGAGACGCAACCCATGGCGGTTACCGGCACCTCGTATTCGCCAGAACGAGGGAAGAGAACACGACCCCCGCGGCATCGGTATGAGCCCAGGCGGCACGGGCGATCGCCAACTCGATAGCTCGTCGATCGCCCGTGCCGCGGGCGACCGGCCGTCGCCTGGGGTGAGAACGCGGATCGCCACGCCGAGAGCGACGTCGAGAAGCCTCCCATTTTCCGGCGTCACCCCGCCACTGACACGCCGGATGCAATCGCGCTGGAGGACTCTTGCGCGAAGATCTGAGACAGCTTGGCAGCGTCCTCCGCCGCCGGACGCGCGTGCAGGTAGCGCGCTGTCGTGCGCGAGTCCGCGTGGCCCATCATCGCCTGTACGTTGACGAGGTCGAAGCCCTGAGCGGCCAGTGTCCCGAACGTGTGCCGCAGATCGTGGAACCGCAAAGCCGGCATGTCCGTGCTCTCTGCGACCGCAGCGTCCCGCGCAGCCTTGAACCGCCGCCGTAGCGCGGATCCGTCGAGGTGCTCGCCGGTGCGTGAGGAGAACACCAGGTCAGCGTTGCGAGTGAACAGCGGCCGCTGCGACAGCTGCGCCAACGCCTGGGCCGGCTGGTCAGCCAAAGGGACTGTCCGCCCGCGGCGTCCTTTCGGGCTGTCCTCCTCGCCGAGCGCGTAGGAGCGCTGGACGTGCAGCCGCTGGGCGTTCCAGATGACGTGGCGCCAGCGCAGTGCAAGCAGCTCGCCCATCCTCAGCCCACAGAACGCCGCGACGATGATCAGGGCGGCATCCTGGGCGTCCTCGAACTGGCGGACATCCTGCTCCTCCTCCCCCACTCGCATACGAACCAGCTCCCGGTGCGCACCCGAGCGAGCGGCCTCGGCGATTGCCAGAACCTCCGTCGGGGTGTAGGTGACGATCTCGGCAGGATCAGGCTCACGGCGCTTCTCCGTGCCCGCCACTGGGTTTAGCGGCAGTCCGAACGTGTCGTCGCGGCAGCCGAACGCGAACACGGAGTGCATCACGCCTCGATGCAGGTTGACCGCCCGAGCCGAGAGTGCTGGATCACGATCGAGCCCGGACAGCCAGCGCGAGACTTCTCGCTTGGTAATCGAAGCCGCAGTGCGGCCACCAAAAGCCGACATGATCCGCGCCACGGGCGCGCGTCCGCGCTTCCGCGGTGCCGCATCGGGCTGGCGGAGCAGCGCGGCATACCCGGTGAGCGTCGTCCGCTTGCAGCCGCCGACCGTGCGCCGGTGCGCGAGCCAGGCGGCCGCGACCTCGTCAAAGGTCACCACCAGAGCCTGATCGGAAGCGACGGCGTCGCGCGCACGCTGGTCGCGGGCTCGCTCGATCACTGCCTGCGCGCTCGCGATTGCCGAGTCTTCGCTGAAGTACCCCTCAGGCGGCCGTCCGCGACGCTTGATCCATCCCGGATGCCGCGTCGCTCGGCGATGGCCGACCGGGACCTGTCCGCGCTCTACCCAAGCTGGTCCGACGCGCTTCTTGACCTGGGTCCCACCTGGCTCGCGCCACTTGACGAGATACACAGGACCGCTACCGCGCTCGACCGGCGCCAAGAGGTGAACGGTGGGCTGCTTCGCCATGAGCGTGGGCTCAGCATATGCCTTTCTCGGGACGCCTAGAAAGCCAACTGCTTCAGTGGGGTACCACTCCGGGTACCAAACACATCCGAAACAACCATAGAAATAGGTCCCGTCCCATAAGGGGATTTCCCGCCGCCATTGAACCTGGCCTTCGCGAGACGCTTTGCCATGCAGAAGGTCGAGGGTTCGAGTCCCTTCAGCCGCTTCTTAGAAAGCCCTCCAAATACGGGGGTTGTGGTTTCTCAGACAAGCTTGTGCCGATGGGGGAGGCCCGTCCTGCCGGCCTGGTAAGGCGTGAAAATCTCGACCGGGTCGGCGAGGTTTCCAACCGGCGCAGGCTCAGCCCCTGGTTTGCGCCAGTCTCGAAGCGGAGCAGCCGGTTCTTCACGTTTTGCAGGTTCGAGCGGGGCAGCGATCGCGGGGGTCAGCTGACCTGCCGGAGGGTCCGGACGACGTCCTGGGGATAGAACGGCCACAGGAAGAGCGCCCGCTCGTGGCCGGTGGGGTCGATCACGTAGGCGGCCTCGGTGTGGGTGATGTAGTTAATCGTGTGGCCGGCGATCCGCTTGGTCACCACCGACACACTGACCTTGTACTGCTGCCAGACGGCAGTCAAGGCCGCCCGGCTGCCGACCGCCCAGTGCCACTGGGGGACGAGTGACCACTTGCGGACGTCCTGGAGCAGGTCGGCGCGCTTGTGGGCGTAGACGTCGACGCTGACCGCGAGGATGGCCGGGCGCTGGGCGGCCGGCATCTGAGCCACCGCGGCGTTCAGGACGTGCGCCTCGAGCGGGCACAGGTTTCGGCACAGGGGATCGACGAAGGTCACGATCACCGGCCGGCCGCGATAGGCACCCACCGAAACGGGCTGGCCGTGCTGATCGTGCAGCGCGAAGGCGGGCGCCAGGTGGGCGCCGGCTGGCCAACTGAACGGTGGAGGGGTTACCACGGCCGCGGTGGAGGTGCCAGACGCGGCGCGAGAGTGTCGCGTGGCGGCGAGCACCGCGATCGGGACCGCGAAGGCAACCAGGCACAGCGCCCCAAAGCCGGGAACCGCCCACCGCGCTCGCCCCGACGAGGTCGGTGCCGACGGCGACCTCACCCGGCGTTGGCGCCAACCGAGGCTCAGGACCACCCCGACCATAGTGATGACCAGCGCCGCGCCCAGAACGCCGATCAGCACGCGCGAAATCCCGCCGCCGGAGGTTTCTCGGGCCGATACCCGCCCCGGAGCAGCCCCCGAACCCGGGCCGGGGGCGGAACGCGAGGCGGATCCCGAGCCGAGCTTGACCCCGGCGGCCCCGGCCAGAGTCCGCACGGCGACCTCTGCCGCCGCGGCCAGCGTGCGGCTGTTCGCGCCGACCGGAACCTTGCTCAGCTCCCGGTGGACGGCGGCGCTGGGGTGACCAGGCCAGTTGAAGCCGTAGCCGTTGGGCATGACCACGAGCAGCCGCTGGCGGAAGACCGAGGACAGTTCGAGGCCCAGAAAACGCGCGTAGAGCACCGGCTTGCGCCACAACTCAGTGATCGAGCCGAGGTCGTACTCACTGCTGACGACCGCCACCCGAATCGCGAATCCAGCTTCGTTGGCGGCTTTCACCACGCTCAGCAGCTGACGCTGAGCGGGGCTCGCCGCGGGTGTCTGAGCGGGGCTCGCGGCGGGCGTCTGTGCGGGGCTCGCCGCCGGAGTCTGAACGGGGGGGGCCGCCGTGGTCGGGGCGGCGAAGAAGACCTGATTGGTCTGCAGGTAGTCACTGGCCGGGTCACCGTCGGCGCGCGCGCTGACCGTGAAGATCGTGCTCGCCAGCGTCACGGTCAGCGCCGCCGCCAGTGCGAGCCCGAAGGCCCGCCGAGTCATCCGCCTGCCCAACAGAGGCGTGGTCGCCACGTGCCCTTTCATCCCGAGACAGTGTCCCGCAGATCAGCAACCGCGTCCATCGCCATCACCGAGAACACCACCGTTGTCACACTACTGACCGACAGCTGAAAGCATGGCCGCGATGACGAACCTCGAGCTCGAGACCCCGCGGGGACCGGCCCGAGTCCGGTTGTATCGGGTCCGAGGGGCGCGCGGCGCGCTGCTTCTGGGCCACGGCGCCGGGGGAGGGGTCGATGCCGCCGACCTCCAGACCGCCAGTCAGGCGGCGCAGGGGGAGCGGTTCTCGGTCGCGCTGGTGGAGCAGCCCTACCGGGTCGCCGGACGGCGCTCCCCCGCCCCGGCCGCTCACCTGGACGTGGCGTGGCTGGAGGTGGTGGCATGGCTTAGAGCTCGTGAGCTGCGCCGGCTGCCGCTGATCTTCGGCGGCCGCTCGATGGGAGCCCGGGTCGCCTGCCGCACCGCTGCCGCCGGGGGTGCGGCCGGAGTGCTGGGCCTGGCTTTCCCGCTGTTGCCGCCGCGACGAGCCGCGGCCACCAAGCCCCCGGTCAGCCGCCTGACCGAGCTGGAGGCAACCGGCGTCCCGACGCTCGTTGTTCAGGGATCGCGAGACGCCTTCGGAATGCCTCCGCCCGGCGCCGGGCGCCTGGTCGTCACGGTGGCCGGCGATCACAGCCTGCGCACCGACCTCGCCACCGTCGGGGCAGCGGTGGGCGACTGGCTCGCCGGTCTCATCCTCGACGCGTGAGGGGCCGGGTCACGGTGGCTGGCCGCTAGCTTTGACCCATGGCCGAGCCCGAGTTCAGTCGCGCCCCAGCGGCTCACATCGCTGAGGGGTCACCGATCGCCGAGCCGGTGCGGGGCGGCCATCCCGACCCCGGACTGCTGGCCCTTCCGGGCCTCGAGCAGCTGCGGCGCTATGTCGCCGGTGACGTCCCCGAGGCGCCGCTCTCGCGTCTGACCGGGATGCGCCTGGTCAGCGTCGGCGAGGGCCGGGCGACCTTTCGCATGCCGCTGACTCCCTGGCTGGACGCCGGCCGCGGCACGGTGTCACCAGGTGTGCTCATGATCCCGGCCGACGCGGCCATGGCCTGCGCGGTCATGTCCCAGCTGGCGGCGTGGAAACCGTTCACGACTTCGGAGCTGGCCCTGCGGGTGCTGCGCCCGCTGCCGCCCGCGGGGGCGATCCTGGCCGAGAGCCGGGTGCTCGACCCTGGACCGCCCGTGGCCCTATCCGAAGTGACGCTCCGCGACGAAGCGGGCGTGCTGATCGCCCACGGCAGCTCGTTGTGCGTGGCCCTGCCGGCCGTCTCCCCCCACGCCCCGGCCGTCCCTCTCCAGCCTTGGCGCGAGCCGAGCGGATCTGACACCCCGGATCCCTGGCAACGTCCCCTGACTGGCCTGCCCGGCATCCAGCCTGCCCTGCACAGGTTCACGAGCCTCGCCGTGAAGGCGGCTCAAGACGGCTCAGCGACGCTGACCCTCCCCGCCAGCGCCTGGTTCGCCGCACCGCCGCCGGGGCGCGTTCAGGGCGGGATCGTGGCCGTGCTGGCCGACGCGACGATCTCATCCGCGGCGGGCACCACGATCTTGGCCGGGACCGAGTTCACGCCGATCGAGCTCAAGCTCAACCTGCTGCGACCGCTGGTCACTGACGGACGCCCCGCCCGAGCCGATGCCCGCGTTGTGCACGCCGGCCGCCGGATCGCGGTGGCGACGGCCGAGGTCACCGACGCCGATGGGCGCACGATCGCGATTGCCAGCGGGTCAGGGCTTGTGGGTACCCGCACGTGAGAATGGCGTCGGGCGCGCAGCTGACCGCTGCCCTCACGACGATCCTCGTCAGTGTGGCTGGAGTAACAGCCTGCGGGGCGAGCGCGCGCCACTTCGGACCCGTACAGCGAACCGCTTCGCCGGTAGCCAGCCTGACCGGGGGGCCACCCGCGCACGTCGCGGTGATCGTGATGGAGAACGAGGAGTTCTCGGACATCATCGGCTCCTCCGCCACGCCGTATATCAACCGTCTGGCCTCCCGGTACGCGCTGGCCCGGTCGATGTTCGCGATCAGCCATCCCTCGCTGCCCAACTACCTGACGCTGACCGGCGGCTCCACCTTCGGCATCACGAGCGACTGCACAGATTGCGCGGTTGGAACTCCGGGGTTGGGGGGTCAGCTGCTCGCCGCGCGCATCTCCTGGAAGGCGTACATGGAAGATCTGCCGCGACCATGCTTCGCCGGGAGCGACGCAGGCCAGTACGCCAAGAAGCACAATCCGTTCGCCTACTACCGGCCCATCGCCAGCCACCCGGCCAGCTGTGCGCACCTGGTGCCGATGACCGAGTTGGGCACCGACGAGCGTGCGCGCACGCTACCGCGCTTCATCTGGGTCACCCCCAATCTCTGTCATGACATGCACGACTGCAGTCCCGCGACCGGCGATCGCTTCCTGGCCCATCTGGTGCCGGGCCTGCTCGCTCAGCTCGGCCCGCGGGGCGTGCTCTTTTTGACCTGGGACGAGGGGACCAGCGACCAGGGGTGCTGCCGGCTTGCCTCCGGCGGTCACGTGGTCACGATCGTGGCCGGCCCGGGCGCGCGGGCCGGCGCCCAGCTGCGTGCGCCCACCGATCACTACTCGACCCTGCAGGCCGTAGAGGATCTGCTCGGCCTGACCCGCCTGCGAGGCGCCGCCTGTCCGTGTACGCCGTCCTTGCAGCCATTGCTGCGAGGTCGAGTCGGCTCGGGCTGAAATTCCCCACGCCGATCGACAACAAAGTAGTGTTCCGCGCCGTGGCGCGGATTTACCGACTCCTGCTGGCCGGCGTGACCGTACTGCTGGTCTGCGCACCCGGAGCGGGAGCCGCGGGCGGAAGACTGCCGCTGCCGCCGCTTCCGGTCCCGCTGCCCGTGCCCCTGCCGGGGCAGCCGGACCCCGCCCCTTACGGCCAGAACGACGCCGGCGGCTTTCTCAACGTGCTGCCGCCCGGAGAGGCCGGCGTCGACAACGCCGCGCAACTCGGCCTCTATACGGCCAACGGCACCGTGCCCCCGCACTTCAACGATCAGTCGCCCCTGTACCAGAACCTCGTCTATGCCGACCCAACCCTGACTGACGCCCAGGTCCCGCAGTTCTTCAAGGATGCCACTTTCGGGGCCAAGCTCGGCGACCAGGTCAGCACCGAGAGCCCGACTCCGGGGCTGACGATCGTCCGCGACAACTACGACGTCCCGCACATCTACGGTCAGACCCGCGCCAAGCTCATGTATGGCGCCGGCTACGCGGGCGCCCAGGACCGGCTGTTCCTGATGGACGTCCTGCGCCACACCGCGAGGGCTCAGCTGGCCTCGTTCGTCGGCGGCTCGCCGTCCAACCGGCGGATGGACGAGATGCAGTGGCAGTCCGCCCCCTACACCCAGCAGGACCTCCAGTCCCAGATCGATGCCGCCCCCCAGCGCTACGGCGCCGCCGGGTCCCAGCTCGTGTCTGACCTCGACAACTACGTCAACGGCATCAACGCCTACATCACCCAGACGCAGAACCCGCTCTACACGGCCACGCTGCTCCCGGCCGAGTACGCCGCGATCGGCAAGCTCCCCCAGCTCTGGCAACCGACCGACGTGATCGCCGAGGCCTCGCTGATCGGCGGCATCTTCGGCAAGGGCGGGGGCAACGAGCTCCACGCCGCGCTCGCCCTGCAATCACTCGAGCACCGGTTCGGCAACCGGAAGGGACGCCGCGCCTTTGCCGACTTCCGGGAGGCCAACGACCCCGAGGCTCCGACCACGATCCTGCATCAGAAGTTCCCGTACGAGACCACCAATGCGTTCGCCAAGCGGGGGCTCGCCCTCCCGGATCCGGGCTCCCTGAGCTTCACCCCCACCGGATCGCCATCGGCCTCAGCCGCCTCGGCCTCGGCCGCCTCGGCCGCAACCCACGCCCGCGGACCGCTGGCTGACCTCGGGGCCCAGCTGGTCAAGGCGCTGCAGGGTCCTACCCACGCCTCCAACTGGGAGCTGGTTTCCGCGCGCCACTCGACCAACGGGCACCCGATCGCGGTGATGGGCCCGCAGGTTGGCTACTACGTGCCCCAGATCCTCATGGAAGAGGATCTCCACGGGCCGGGGATCGACGCCCGCGGCGCGGCCTTCCCGGGCGTGAACCTCTACGTCGAGCTCGGTCACGGTCGGGATTACGCCTGGAGCGCGACCACCTCGACCTCGGACAACGTCGATACGTTCGCCGAGGTTCTGTGCGGAGGCGATGCCTACCACTACGTCTATCGCGGCCAGTGCTTGGCGATGCAGAAGCTGCAACAGACCGATGCCTGGACCCCGAACGTGGACAACTCGACCCCCGCCGGGTCAGAGACGCTGACCTCCTACCGGACCGTGCACGGGATCGTGATCGCGCGCGGCAAGGTGCACGGCCGGCCGGTCGCGTTCGTTTCCGCGCGCTCCACCTACTTCCACGAGGCTGACTCGGCCCTGGGTTTCTCGTATCTCAACGAGCCCGGGTACGTGCACGACCCGGCATCCTTCCAGCAGGCCGTCTCGCACATCAACTTCCTCTTCAACTGGTCCTACGTCGACGCTAACCACATCTCGTACTACATGTCGGGCTGGATGCCCCAGCGTGCACCCGGCACCTCACCCGACTTTCCGATCCTGGGCACCGGCGCCTATGACTGGAAGGGATATGACCCGGCCACGCACACGGCCGACTGGCTACCCTTCGCGCGCCATCCCCACGCCACCGATCCCGACTACCTGGTCTCCTGGAACAACAAGCAGGCGCCCCGGTGGGCGGCCGCCGATGATCACTGGGCCTACGGTCCGATCTATCGCTCGCAGCTAATCCAGGACCGAATCAAGGTCGATATCGCCCACGGCCAGAAGATGTCAATCGCCCAGCTCGTCCAGGCGATGGAAGAGCCCGCGACCGAAGACATCCGGGCCGTCAAGCTGCTCCCCACCCTGCTGCGGGCGCTGGGCAAGACGCGCAACGCGAGCACCGCAACCGCGATCGCCGGACTGGCCGCCTGGCAGGCCGCCGGAGGTCACCGTCGCGACCTCAACCGCGACGGCCACGACGAGTACACGCCCCAGATCGAGCTGATGGATGCCTGGTGGCCCAAGCTGCTCACGGCCGAATTCCAACCCATGCTCGGCCCGAGCGGGTTCGGCGCCGTCCAGGCCATGACCGGCTTTGGCAGCACCGATTTCGCCGACGGCTGGTGGGGTTATGTCTCCAAGGACCTGCGCCGCCTGTACGGCACCGGCCACGAGCGTGGACGCTACAGCCAGATCTACTGCGGCAACCGCCCCCATCGCCACTTCAAGCTGGGCCAGCTGCGGCGGCGCTGCCGGGCGCTGCTGCAGTCAACCCTGGCCGTGGCATTGGGGGTCTCGCCGCAGCAGACCTACGGCGCCGTCTGCCCCAAGGACCCCGAACCAGCCTGCAGCGATCAGAACACCTACACCTACGCCTCGGCGATCACGCTGCCGTCCTTCCCGTTCCAGAACCGGCCGACCTTCCAGCAGGTCATCACGCTCACCAAGAGCCTCCCCCGCTGAGGGCGTCCTCCTCCGTCGACGCGAGGTGGAGCACGGGACCGAAGCTGATCCTCATCAACGCGCCGCCGTCAAGGGCGTTGTTGGCCTCCACGAATCCGTCGTGAGCCTCGGCGGCCTGGCGGACGATCGCCAGTCCCAGCCCCGACCCCGGCTTGGAGCGGGCATCGCGGGCGCGGTGAAAACGGTCAAAGACAAACGGCAGATCGTCCTCGTGAAAACCGGGACCCTGGTCACGGACGCTGAGGACACCGGCGTCCAGCCTGACCTCGATCCGCCCGCCCGAAGGACTCCACTTGGCGGCGTTGTCGAGCAGGTTGGTCACCGCGCGAGCGATCCGGTCGCCCTCGCCGCGGACCAGCGTGGGCTCAAGCGTGGTGACCACGGTCAGCTGCTGTGCCCGCCGGCGAGTCCGGTCGGCGGCCGCCAGGACGATCTGGTCGAGGCGTACGTCCCCGCTCTCGGCGCTCGGCTCTCTGCCCCGGGCGAGCTCGACCACATCGCTGACCAGCGCGGTGAGCTCGTCGAGCTCCTCGATCACGTCGGCCCGCAGCGCCTCGCGATCCTCGGGTGAGAGCAGCTCCTCGTCGCGCATCAGCTGCAGGTTGGCCCGAATCGTGGCGATCGGGGTACGCAGCTCGTGGGAAGCGTCGGCGACCAGGTTGCGCTGGGCCTGGACGGAGCCCTCCAGGGCGTCGAGCGTGCGGTTGAAGGTCAAGGCCAGCCGGGCCAGCTCGTCGCCACCGTGGACATCAAGTCGCTGATGATCCAGGCGCTCCGGGGTCAGGGCGATCGTCTCCGTCTGGCGCGTGAAGCGCGCGATTGGGAGCAGCGCCGTGCGGGCCACCAGCAGGCCGAGCAGACCAGCGAGCAGGACACCACCGGCGGCGACCAGGAGCAGCAGCAGGATCTGGTTGCGCAGCGCATGGTTGACGTCGGTGAGCGGCAGGGCCACCAACAGGGCCCCGCGCGAGCCCAGCCCGTAGACCAGCGTGCGCAGCTGCGTGGAGCCCACGGCAGTATCGCTGAGATAGTGACCGTGGCCGCTGGCGGCGAGCGCGCGGACACGGGCATCGACCGGGATCACCGTTTTCTCGCTGACCGGGAGGCAGATCCGCTTGGCGTTGGGGCTGACGAGCTCGACGTAACCCGTGGCACCGCCGAAGCCGGCCCCACGATTCTCGTCAATGCCAAGCCCGTTGTCACAGTCCCCGGTGCTGACCCCCAGCAGCAGGCCGCCCGATGTAATCGGGCGCGGGGGCCGGGCCGGCTTGCGGGACGGGCGCGAGGGGGCAGGCTTGCTGGCGGCGTCCTGCGCCGCGTCGGGATCGCCTTTGAGCCCGTCGGTGCTCGTCGGCGCCGCCGACTGGTCGGCAGAGCCGGCGTTGCCCGGGCGGCCGGGAGTCCCCGAGGGCGCCGGGGTGGGGATCACCCCGGCGCGGATCAGCAACGGGGAAGCCAGCGTCTGCAGCGACTGATCCACCTGGCCCCGCAGCTGCGAGCGGGTGCCCGCGTAGGCGGTCACCGCGACCACGATCACCGCCAGGGCCACCGCCACCCCGGACGCGAGTCCCATGCGGACTCGCAGACTCAACCCGACGGCTCCCGCAGCGCGTAGCCCACGCCGCGCACAGTGTGGATCAGAGGCTGCGAGCCGGCGTCCTCGAGCTTGCGGCGCAGGTATCCGACGTAGACGCGCAGAGCGTTGGAGGTGGGCCCGAAGTCATAGCCCCAGACGCGATCATAGATCAGCGAATGCGGAAGGACGCGGCGCGGGTTGAGCATCAGCAACTCGAGCAGCTGGTACTCGGTCCGGGTCAGCTCCACGAAGGTGCCGTTGACGGTCACCCCGTGGCGCGCGGGGTCGAGCCGGAGCTCGCCGAACGAGAGGCCGCCGTCAACGTCGCCCTCGCCGCCGGCCCGCCGCAGCAGCGCCCGCAGCCGAGCCTTGAGCTCATCGATGTCAAAGGGTTTGACGAGGTAATCGTCGGCGCCGGCATCGAGGCCGTCGATGCGGTCAGAGACCGCGTCTCGGGCCGTCAGCATCAGGACGGGCACGCGGTTGCCCTCCCTCCGAACCAGCCGACAGACCTCGAGGCCATCGATGTCGGGGAGGCCGACGTCGAGGACCATCGCATCGGGGACGTCGCTGCTCAGGGCTGATAGCGCCCCGGCGCCGGTCTCGGCCAGCCGGATCTCATAGCCCGACAGGGTCAGCGCGCGGCGCAGTACGTCGCGCAAGCCGCGGTCATCGTCGACGACGAGAAGCCTCATGACGCCCGCAAGACCGAGCCGAGAATGCCGTTGATGAAGCCCGGAGCCTCGGCGCCGCAGAACTGCTTGGCCGTCTCGACGGCCTCATCGATCGCTCCCTCGGGCGGTATCGCGTGCTCGCCGGGCAGTTCCTGCGCGTGCAACATCTCGGCCAGCCCCACGCGCAGAATCGAGCGCTCGAGCGGGGCGATGCGCTCCAGTGACCAACCGGTCGCGTAGCTCGAGATCAGCCCATCGAGCTCGGTGTGGTGCTCGGTCACGACGGTGGCCAGCGCCCGCGTAAAGGTGTGGACGTCACGCGGGAAGGTTTCCTCGAGCGGCCGGTCGAGGAGGTCGCTCTGGTAGAGCGCCCAGACGGCGGCCCGGCGCTGATCGGTCCTACGCACGCGACATGTACTCGCCCGAGCGGGTATCGACCCGGACTGCATCACCAACATTGACGAACAGCGGGACCTGGATCCGGGCGCCGGTCTCGAGCGTGGCCGGCTTGGTGCCGCCTCCCGAGGCGGTGTCGCCGCGCAGGCCGGGCTCGGTCTCGGTGACCGCGAGGTCGATCGCCGAGGGGAGTTGGACGCCGGCTGGCTCGTCATCGATGTAGAGCAGCTCCACCTCATCGGAGTCTTTCATGAAGCGCAGCTCGTCGGCCAGGGTGGCCTCGGGGATGGTCAGCTGCTCATAGCTCTGGCTGTCCATGAAGTGCGCGTCGGTCCCGTCGCGGTAGAGGTACTGCATGCGCCGGACCTCGGTGCGCACGGCGCGGAACTTCTCGCCGGCCCGAAACGTGCGGTCGATCAAGTTCCCGTCACTGGACCGGCGCAGCTTGGTGCGCACGAAGGCACCCCCCTTGCCGGGCTTGACGTGCTGGAACTCGACGATCTTGAAGATCGTGCCGTCGACATCGATGTGGTTCCCGTTGCGGAACTGATTGGTGCTCAACATGGCCGGTGGGCGAGTTTAGTGGGTGCCCACGCGCAGCCCTTTGGCGCCGAGCCCCCTCAGTCGACCCCCCGCAGCGCCTTGTCCAGCGAGGTGAGGATCTCGCAACCCTCGTCGGTTACGAGCACAAGGTCCTCGATCCGCACCCCCAGCTGGCCTGGGAGATACACCCCGGGCTCGACCGTGACCACGTTCCCATGCTGCAGCGCGTCATCTGAGCGGGTCGAGAGCCGGGGCGCCTCGTGGATCTCGGCACCGACGCCGTGACCGAGGCCGTGACCGAAGTCGTCGCCGTGGCCGGCGGCCTCGATCACGGCCCGCGCCGCGGCATCGACCGCGCGGCCGTTCGCCTCCGCCCGGACGGCCGCGAGGCCGGTCAACTGGGCCCTGAGGACCAGCTCGTAGACCTCGCGCGCCTGCGCCGAGGGCTCGCCGGCGGCAAGGGTGCGCGTGCAGTCCGAGCAGTAGCCGTCAACCTCGGCTCCCCAGTCGATCACCACCAGCTCGCCGGATTTGATGGCGACGTCACGCGGGGCGGCGTGCGGCAGCGCGCCGTGCGGGCCGGACGCGACGATCGGGTCAAAGGACGGATGCTGGGCTCCCTGCTCGCGCATCGCGAGCTCGAGCGCCAGCGCGAACTCGCGCTCGCTGCGGCCGGCCAGGCCGTCCCCGAGCACGCGGGTCAACGCCGCGTCGGCCACCGCGGCGGCGGTGCGGATGCGCTCGATCTCTTCGGGCTCCTTGATCGCCCGCAGGCGCTCAACCAGTCCGGCGGCGCCGACCAGCTCCACCCGCCCGGGCAGCAGCTCGCGCAGCCCCCCGTGCTGGCGAACGGTCAGGTTGGCGTCGTCAAAGCCGATCCGCAGGTCACCGGCGGGCAGTTCGGCGCTGAGGGCGTCAAACAGATCGAGCTGACCGCGGCGGCGCGCAAAGCTCGGGTCGACTTCAACCGCGGCCTGCTCGACGTAGCGAAAGTCGGTTACGAACCGCCGCGTGTCCGGGCCGACCAGCGCCAGGCCGCTGCTGCCCGTGTAGCCGGTCAGGTAGCGGACGTTGACGAGGTTGGTGACCAGCAGCAGATCCACCTCCGCGTCGCCGAGCAGGGCGGCGAGGCGTGCGGCGCGATCGCTCATGCGGCGGAGCGCAACTCCCGGTGCATCCGCTCCAGGGCCACCCGGTAGCCGGCCGGGCCCTGGCCGGTCACGCGATCGATGCAGAGCTCGCGGATGACCGAGTGTCGGCGCCACTCTTCGCGCGAATCGACGTCGGACAGGTGGAGCTCTATCGCGGGCAGCCCGGTCAGCTCGAGCGCATCGCGGATCGCGTAGGAGTAATGGGTCCACGCCCCGGGATTGAGGACGATCCCGTCGGCCAGACCCTCGATCCGATGCAGGTGCTCGATGAACTCGCCCTCGTGATTGGTTTGAAAAAAGCGGACCTGCAGGCCGAGCTCAGCCGCGGTCTCGGAGATGTGAACCTCGAGCTCGGTGAGGTTCATCGTCCCGTACTGCGCCGAATCGCGGCGCCCGAGCTGGTCGAGGTTGGCGCCGTGCATGACCTCGACGCGGTTGCGTGCGGTTACCGCCATGGGCCTAGTCTCCCAGTTCCCTGACTGCGGCGATCAGGTCGCGCGGCGCCACCGTGCTGCCGGGCTGAGGCGAGCCGGGTGCGGCCAGGAGCACGAAGGGAACCGGCCCCTCCCCCACTCGCTTCTTGTCCCGGGCGGTGGCCATCACGACCGCGTCGGGGTCGACCCCGGCCAATTTCACGGGCAGGCCGCGGGCGTGCAGCAGCTCGGCCACCTCGTCGCGCAGATCCCCCTGCCCCGACAGGCGCAACGCGGCCAGCAGCCCGAGCCCGACCGCTTCGCCGTGGCGGTACACCGCGTAGCCGGTCACGGTCTCGATCGCGTGGCCGACCGTGTGGCCGAGGTTGAGGACCTGGCGCACGCCGTCGTCGCGCTCGTCGCGGGCGACGATCCGCAGTTTGGCGAGCGCGCAGGCGGTGATGACTCGCTGATCGTTGGGCTGCGCCCCACCCCGGACCCGATCCCAGAGGGCGCCGCCGACGATCAGGGCCGTCTTGACCACCTCGGCGTAGCCCGCCGCGAGCTCAGCGGGGGGCAGCGTGTCGAGCACCCCGACGTCGGCGATCACGGCCTGGGGCTGGTGATAGGCGCCCACGTAGTTCTTGGCCTCCTCGAGGTCCACCCCGGTCTTGCCGCCGTAGGCGGAGTCCACCTGCGCGACCAGGGTGGTGGGTATCTGGACGTAGCGGACACCGCGCTGGTAGGTGGCGGCGCAGAAACCGGCCAGGTCACCGACCACGCCGCCTCCCAGCGCGGTGACCACGTCGGCCCGGGTCATCCCGACCCGGGCCAGCTCTGACCACACGATCTCGGCGTGGGCGATCGTCTTTGACTGCTCGCCGGGCATGATCGCCACCCGTCCGTCCAGCGGCGGCAGGACGTCCGCATAGAGCCGGGCCACGGCGCCATCGGTGACCAGGAAGCGACGCCCGGTCACGGTGGCGGGCCAGAACCTCGCTTCGGTGATCAAGCCGGGCCCGATGAAGGCCGGGTAGTCACCGGACGCGCTCGCCGCCCAGAGCATCCGCGCCCGGGGCGGGAGCCCGGCGGCCGCCTCCAGCGCTTGGGCGATCTGAGGGGAGCGTTCGGAGGGAACCACGAGATCAGCCAGCTGCGCGTAGACGGGCTCGCGCTCGGCGTGCCGGGCGTAGAAGCGCGAGCGATCGGTCGCCAGCGGACGGCCGCTGCCCTGACAGCGCCGCCAAGCGGTCTCGGGATCGACGTCGATCCAGACCACGAGATGGCGTCCCAGGGCCTCCCGGACCCGCGACGACTCGATCGCGCCACCCCCGAGGGCGAGCACGCCGGGGCCCGGGGCCATCCCTCCCGCCTCGAGCAGTTCGAGCGTGATCCGTTCCTCCGCGGCCCGAAACGCGGCTTCCCCGTCCTCGGCGAAGATGCGGGCGATCGGCTTGCCTAGGCGCTCCTCGAGGACGCAGTCGACGTCGACGGCCACCGAACCGAGTGCCTCGGCGGCGCCCCGGGCGGCCGTCGACTTCCCGGCTCCCATGAAGCCGATCATGACCACGACGCGCTGACCGACGGCGTCGGCGGCGGCGAGCTTCAGCTCGGTGGCCATCCGATCCGCTCCCGATAGGCCGCGAGCGCCGCGCGGACGTCATCGATGTGATCGCCGCCGAACTTGGCGCGGTAGGCGTCAGCGAGGACGAAGGCGACCATCGCCTCGGCCACCACCCCGGCGGCCGGGACGGTGCACGAGTCGGTGCGCTCGCGCAGCGCCTCGGCCGGCTCGTGGGTGGCGATGTCGACCGAGCGCAACGGCTTGGTGAGCGTCGGCAGCGGCTTCATCGCTCCGCGCACGACGAGCGGCTCGCCGGTGGTCATGCCACCCTCGACGCCGCCGGCGCGGTTGGTCGCCCGCCAATAGCCGCCCCGCTCGTCGTCGTAGAAGATCTCATCGTGGGCCTCCGAGCCGGGGAGCCCGGCCACCTCGAGGCCATCCCCGATCGAGACCGCCTTGACGGCCTGGATCGACAGAATCGCCTGCCCGAGCGTGCCGTCGAGGCGCTCCCGCCAGGAGACGTGGGAGCCGAGGCCGGGCACGAGCCCGAAGGCGCGGACCTCGAACACCCCGCCCAGGGATTCGTTGGCTTTGCGCAGACGGTTGATCTCCGCCACCATCGCGCGGCTGGCCTCGGGGTCCAGGCAGCGGACCGGGGACTCGTCGACCTCAGCGAAGTCGGCCGGGGCGAGGTCGTCGCGGCGGGGGGCGCGGACGCCGGTGATCTGGATGACGTGCGAGAAGACGCTCACGCCCAGCGCACCCAGAAACGCCTTCGCGACGGCGCCACCCGCCACCCGGGCCGCGGTTTCACGCGCGCTGGCCCGCTCGAGCACGTCGCGGACGTCGCTGAGTCCATATTTCTGAGTGCCGACCAGATCCGCGTGGCCGGGCCGCGGGAGGTGTACCTCGGCCCGTTCCGCCTCGACCGGCCAGGGATTCATCCGCTCCTCCCAATTGGCGTAATCGCGGTTGACCACCGAGAGCGCAATCGGGCCCCCGAGCGTGCGCCCGTGCCGGACGCCGCCCGTGACCTGCACCCGGTCGCGCTCGATCTTCATCCGCCCGCCGCGGCCGTGGCCGAGCTGACGGCGAGCAAGATCCCGGTCCAGCGCCTCGCGGTCGAGCTCGAGCCCGGCGGGGAGGCCCTGGACGATGCACGTCAGGCCGGGGCCGTGCGACTCCCCGGCGGTGGTCAGTTCCAAGCCCATGAGACGGTTCAGCTTAGGCGGGAGGATCAGCCGGCGATGTGTCCTCGCCCGGCTGCGAGGCGGCGGGCTCCCCGCCCCCGGATTCGGCGGGGTGCTCCTGGGCATCGATCCCGGGGATCCGCTTCCCGGTACCCTGACACCACGGGCAGGCGACCTCGTGGGACTCCCCGCCCAGGCCGGAGACCAGCCGTCCCGTGCCCCGGCACGGCATGCAGATTCCGGCCCCGCTGGCAGCGTCGTCGGCACTCATCGGATGGCCACCTTAGCCGCCCTCTGGGCGCGCCGCGGGCTCGCGGGCGGCCGCCCGACCCCCCGCCACAGGGACATCGCAGCCAGTGAAAACCTCGAAACTCCAGGCGCACCTGCCCACCCGGAAGTCGAGTCCGC
>JBPCIY010000003.1:0-11572 GCA_051005855.1 Solirubrobacteraceae bacterium
GGGCACTCCGGTGGTGTGGGACAGGACCACGGTCTCGGGGGCGGCCTCCGCCCGCTACCCGCGCGAGGCGGGCGACTACCTGTTCGGCCGCCGGACACCCGAGGGCTGACCGGGGCTCGGACGCGCCGAGCCCCGGTCTCTCACCCGGGGCGTGACCCACTAATCGTCTTCGTCTGAGTCCGGATCGGAATCCGCGTCAGCGCCGGCACGGCGAATGACGATCTGATCCTCTTCGATCGCGACCTCAACCGGCCGGTGCCCGGCCCAGTACTCGGCGTACACCGGATCGTCCTGGACGGCGGGGTCGAGCCACAGGCCGTCGCCCTCTTCGCCGTGGTCAAAGGTTGCCTCGAGGGTCTCGGAGCTGCGCCGACGGCTGCGGCCGCTGCGCCCTCCGCGCCGGCCTCGCCGGCGACGAGCGGGCTTCCCGACGTCACTGTCCTCGTCCTCGTCTTCGTCGTCATCGTCGCGAACTGCGGCGGCGGCGTCGGCGTCGGCGTCGAGCTCAGCCGCGATCAGAGCGTCGTCCTCGGCGCGGAGATCGATCTCGTCATCGAAATCGGGGCCGGTCGCGGCCCCATTGCTCTCCTCGCCGGGCTCGAGACTCTGCTCGCGCTTGAAGGTCTGAATCTGCTGAACGGTTACTTCGAGTTGATGGGCGATCCAGGCGTCGGTTCGTCCCTGACGGACCCAGGCGCGGATGCGGTTCAACTCTGGTCTGAGTGATTTACGGGCCATAAGAGCGCTGAGACTAGTACAGGAGACGGCTGTACCTCGCGCCAGTCGGACCTGGGCTGAGCGCGACCGGGGACAAAAGCTCCATTCTTGTCCAGCGACCGAGGTTCACGCTATTCTCACAACCCGGCGGGAAGGGCGCTCTCGCGTGCTCGTACCGTTACGCAATGGCAGCCAAGCAGGGAGGCCCAAGATGCTGGTCCTGACCCGGAAGTCCAACCAGAGCATCATGATTGGCGATGAGATTGAGGTCTCCGTCCTCGCCATCATGGGCGAGAAGGTGAGGATCGGGATCCAGGCACCACGTGACGTTCCGGTGTTCCGCAAGGAGGTCTATTTGGAGATTCAGCAGGAGCGCTCCGAGGAGACCAAGGGAGCCAGGGAGGAAGTCGACGCCGCGCTGCGAGGCCTGGGCGAAGACACGCCGGGGTAGGTTCGAAAGCAGCTGGGCGAGGCCGAGCCGGGGCGGCTAGCTGAGCAGCAGGTACAGCGTTTCGAACATCGCCGCCGTGACGATCAGAGCGGTGGCGATCAGCGTCAGCACCAGCACCCAATAGCGCATCGAACTGCGCTTGATGGCCCGCTGGTGGGTGCGGACCCTGGATCTGCGCACAGCATGACGCCGGAGGGTTTCTCGACGACTCCGGTCCAGTTGCGTCTCGTGCCGGAACTCCTGCTCGAGTTGCGCGAGGCTCTGGCGCATCTTCATCGCCACGGCCGCGAGGCTACCACTCTCAGTGGACCTGCTGGCCTTCGTAGACCTTCACGAAGTGCAGATAGTTATCGGCGATCTGGCTCGTGGCGGAGGCGCGATCGAGCTCGTCGGCCAGGAAACCCTTGAGCGCGTCCCACCAGATCGAGCGGCCGATCGCGAAACCGATGAAACCGTCGACGGTCGATGCGGCCTCGAGCCACTGCTCGACCTTGGCCGTGGAGGCGCCGCGTCCGAGCACGACGCAGGTGACACCCTCGCGACCCTCGCCGGAACAGGCCTGCTCGGCGAGCATGACCGCGTCGTCGCGGGCATCGACGCCCTCGATCTTCCAGATGTCGACCTCGATCCCGAACGCCTGGACATTCTCGATCGCCCGGCGCATCAGCTCGGGGCGCAACTCGCCGTCGTAGCGGTCATTGTCGCCGTCGACCGAGGCCAGCTGATCGTCGGTGGCCGGGACCAAGAGCTCGAAGAGGAACTTGCGCTCGGGCTTGCGGCCCGCTCGGCCTCCGGCCTCGCCGAGCCGGGCCGCGCCCGAGTCATCCGGCTGACCATGCAGCCAGTCGGCGAGCTCCTTGAGGCGGCCGAGCTGGCGCTCGTTGAGGACCGGGTCGTCGTCGGGGTTGTAGCGGACCAGGACCTTGGAGAAGTCAGGGTCAAAGCTCTCGATGTGGGCACCGAAGTCGGCGCCGTATTCGAAGTCGAACTCGTTCTGTCCTGACTTCTCGACCGGCATCGCGAGCTTGAGCCCGTGCTCACGGGACTGAGCGGGCACGCTGGAGCCGAACTGCTCGTCCACCAGAACTCCGGTCGCCGACGCCTGCACACCGCGCGAGACGGCCTCCAGCATGCCGTCGAAGATCAGACGCTTGGCGTCTGAGATGGTGTCGATCTGCTCGGGGGTGGGCTCGCCCTCGATCCCGAACATCTTCTTCTGGAACGAGCCGCGATGGTCGAAGGCCAGGATGTAGAGCTTGCCGTCGTATCCGAGTGCCATGTCACTCCTTGGTCAGTCATATTTGGTCGATGGCCTGAGTCTAGGGCCACAACCGCGTACCCTCTGGCGCCAGTGGAGCATCGCTTCTCCGGACACGCCTACACGCTCGGCATCGAAGAGGAGCTGATGATTCTCGACGCCGAGTCGCTCGAACTCGTCAACGCGATCGAGGCGATGCTCGAGCCGGCCCCGGCGGGCGAGATCAAACCGGAGCTGATGGAGTCCGTGCTCGAGATCTCCACCGACCCGTGCGCGAACATCACCGAAGCCGGCGGGCAGCTGACGGCGTTGCGCCGCCAGGTGGCGCAGACCGCCTCGAGCAAGGGGATGGCAATCGGGTCGGCCGGCACGCATCCGTTCGCGATGTGGGAGGACCAGCGGATCGTGGCTCGCCCCCGCTACCGCGACCTGATCTCGGCCCTGCGCTTCGTCGCCCGACAGGAGCTGATCTTCGGGATGCACATCCACGTTGGGGTCGACGATCCGAATAAGGCGATCCACGTCGCCAACGGCATGCGGGTCCACCTGCCGGTGCTGCTCGGCCTGTCGGCCAACTCGCCCTTCTGGCGCGCGGACCTGACCGGCATGGCCTCGACGCGGACGCCGATCTTCCGCGCCTTCCCGCGGGTCGGCATCCCGCCCACTTACCAGGACTGGGCCGACTACGAGCGCCAGATCGACTTCATGATCAAGGCTCGGGTGATCGAGGACTACACCTACCTGTGGCACGACGTGCGGCCCCACCCGACCTTTGGCACGGTCGAGATCAGGGTGATGGACTCCCAGACCCACGTCGAGCACACCCTCGGCCTAGCCGCGCTGGTCCAAGCCATGGTCCGCGAGCTCGCCCTCCACTTCGACGCCGGCCAGAGTCTTTCCTCATACCCATGGGAGATGCTGGATGAGAACAAGTGGCTGGCCGCGCGGCACGGACTCGAGGGCGAGCTCGTCGATCTGCCCGGCTCTGATCGGGTGGGAACCCGCGCTCTGGCCCGGCGCCTGCTCGACCGGATGCGCGAGCACTGTCAGGATCTCGGCTCGGTCAACGAGTTGGACGCGGTCGAGGATCTCCTCACCCGCGGCAACGGCGCGGCGCGGCAGGTGGTCGTCTACGAGGCCAACCATGACCTGAAGGAGGTCATGTCGGAGATCGTGACCGCGACATTGCCCGGTGACAACGGCGCTTGAACCCCCCGGGCCCGGCGGCCTGGACGCGGTTCTACAATCGATCCGTGAGCGCCGGTGGTCCTGATCTGTTCGTGGTCTGCAAGAGCTGCGGATCCGAAGTCAGCAGTTACATAACGGAGTGCCCGTACTGCGGTAATCGCCTGCGCAAGCGCGCGCCGAAGCTGGACCGAGAGGGTCGCCCGGCCGCCAAGCGTCAGCGACGCACTCCGGCGCCCCTGCTCAGCCGGCTGCGCAGCGACGAGATTCCGGGCATCGCACCCGACCGCCACCCCTACACGACCGGTGTCCTGGTCCTGGCCGGGTTGGTCGGCACCGTGCTCTGGCGCACGGGCTTGGGCGGGGCGGGGAGCTACCTGGAGATCCTCGGCAAGCCCGGCTCGCAGTGGTGGCGGGTGTTCACGGCCGTATTCGCCTATGACAACAGCGGCTATGCCTTTCTCGCTCTGGGCGCGATCGGTCTGTTCGGCTGGCTACTCGAGCGCCGCCACGGCCCGATGGTCGTGATCGGCCTGTTCCTGCTCGGCGGCGTGGGCGGCGTGGCGGCCACCGCCGCGGTCTACGCGATCCCGTTCTCGCTCGGCGCCGGCGGCGCCGCCCTGGCCATGCTCTGCGCTTGGGCCGTCCCGGATCTGCTCGCCCTCTGGGCCAAGCAGGACTACGAGGGCGATCTGCTTGCCGTCGCGGTGATCGCGGTCGTGCTCCTGCTGCTGCCGCTCGCGGTGTTCGGCGCGAGCTGGGTCGCCGACGGGGTCGGGGTGGCGGCCGGCTTCGCGGTCGGGCTGCCCCTGGCCCGGCTCGGCGTCCGCTAGACCACCGCGATCGTCCCCGCCTCACCCTCGGTGAGGTGACCGATTACCGCGCCGGGCACCCGGTCCGCCGCCTCGGGGTCAAGCGCCACGAGCAGGCCACCGGAGGTCATCGCGTCGCAGGCCAGCCAGCGACGATGCTCAGGCACGTCGGTCCCGAAGCGGGCAAAGGTCTCGGCGTGCGCCCGGTTGCGCCGGGTACCCCCGGCCACGGCGCGGTCACCGTCGGCGAGCAGCTCGAGCACGCCGTCGATGGCGGGGATGGCCGCGGCGTCGACTTCGGCGGCGAGACCACTGGCCTGCGCCAGTTCGTGCAGATGTCCGAGCAGCCCGAAGCCGGTCACATCGGTCATCCCGTGGGCGCCCGCGTCCCGGGCCGCGCGGGAGCCGTCGCGGTTGAGCGTGCTCATGACCGCGATCGCCTCGGCCAGGGGTGCCTCCAGGCCCCGCTTGACCGCGGTCGCGACGGCGCCCGCGCCCAGCGGCTTGGTCAGGACGAGCGCGTCTCCGCGGCGGCCGCCGCCGTTGGTCAGCAGCTGGTCGGGATGGACGACCCCGGTGACCGCCATCCCGTACTTGGGCTCAGCGTCGTCGATCGAGTGACCACCGACGATCGCGATCCCGGCCTCGGTGGCGATCGCCGCCCCCCCGCGGAGGATCTCGCTCAGCACCGCGCCTCCAATCTGCTCGATCGAGAAAGCGACCAGATTGAGCGCGCACACCGGGTCAGCGCCCATCGCGTACACGTCAGAGAGCGCGTTGCAGGCGGCTATCCGCCCGAAGTCAAACGGGTCGTCGACGATCGGCGTGAAGAAGTCCACCGTGGAGACGATCGCCAGGTCATCGCGCAGCCGGTAGACGCCGGCGTCGTCAGCGGTGTCGAAGCCGACCAGGACGTGGGGATCGGTCACGCCGGGCAGCCCGGAGAGCAGCGGGGCCAGCGCCGCGGCGGGGAGCTTGCAGCCACAGCCGGCGCCGTGCGACAGGGAGGTGAGGGCGATGGCCACGTACGTATGATGCCGTGAGCGAGTGCCGGACCGTGTCTACACCGACGAGGAGCTCGACGCCGCGATCGCGGCGATCAGCGATGCCGACCGGCTCCGCGAGGCTCAGGAGATCGTGATGGCGGCCGCGCCGCAGCTCCAACGCGTGCTCAACGCGGCGCTGACCGAGGGCGGCTGGTTTGACTCCGCCCATGAGGCGGCAGCCCGCGAGGCGGCCGCCGAGCCCGAGCTCGAGGCCCGCCTGCGGGCGGTCCGTACGCTGCTGGCCGAAGAGGTCCGGCTCGGCATGCTGGTCGGTGTCGCGGTCGGCTTTGAACTCTCGCGAGCGCTCCCGAAGCGCACGGAACTCGCAGACCCCGCCACGGAAAATCAACCGAAGGACTAGAACCCGAAAATGGACATCCGCTTTCTCGGCCACGCCTGCTTCACCCTCGCTGACGGCGACACGACGCTGCTAATCGATCCGTTCTTGACCGGCAACCCCAAGGCGGCGGCCAGCGCGGACGACGTGGCGGCGACCACGATCCTGCTCACCCACGGCCACCAGGACCACTACGGCGACACCATCGCGATCGGCCAGCGCACGGGCGCGACCGTGGTCGCGATCACAGAAGTCGCGGGCGAGATCGAGGGGGAGGGACTCGAGGTCCGCAACTGCAACCTCGGCGGCAAGATCGTCTACCACCTCGGCGACACGTGCCTGTTCTCCGACCTCGAGCTGGTCGGCAAGCGCCACCCGATCGACGTCGCCCTGATGTGCATCGGCGGCTACTTCACGATGGACCGCCACGACGCGGTGGATGCCGCGGAATTGGTCGGGGCCAAGACGGTGAGCCCCTGCCACTACGGCACATTCCCGCCGATCGAGACCGATGCCCAGGCGTTTGCGTCCGAGGTCGAGTCGGCCACGAGCTCGACCGTCGTCATCCTCGAGCCGGGGGAGACCCACACGACATGACCCACGCGATCGTCCTGATCCAAGCCGAAGGGCCGGCGCTGTCCAAGCTGGGCGGCGAGCTGGCCGATATCGAGGGAGTCGCCGAGGCCTACTCGGTGACCGGCGAATGGGACTTCGTGGCCATCCTGCGGCTGCGCGAGCAGGACCAGCTCGCGCAGGTGGTGACCGGCAAGCTCTCCCAGCTGGCCGGGGTGCGCCGGACCCAGACGATGGTCGCCTTCGAGGTCTACTCGCGCCACGACCTGGAAGCGATGTTCTCGGTCGGTCAGTAACCGCGGCGACGCTGGCGCGGGCTACGCGCGCGGTAGCGCCACGGCCAGCGCTTGCCCGAATCCCGCCGCGGCGGCCGCGTAGGTGTAAGCGGCCGCGGCCGATCGGCCCGCTGCGCCGAGACGATCGCGCAGCCCGGCGTCGGCGAGCAACCGCTCGATCGCACCGGTCAACGCGTCGGCGTCGCCGGGGAAGATCACGCAGCCGGTCTCGCCGTCGCGAACCAGGCCTCCGGCCACGGCGCCGACCGCGGAGGTGGCGATCACCGCTCGCCCCTGGTGCAGGGCCTCGTTGCAGACCAGTCCCCAGGGCTCGCGCCAGCGCGGAGTCGGGATCGAGGGTACGACCACCAGACAAGCGGCGGCGTAGGCCATCGGCAGCTCCTCGCGAGCCAGGGATCCGAGGATCCGCGTCCCCGAGACGGCCCTGAGCCGTTCGCGCAGCGGACCGTCGCCGGCCACCACGAGCGTCGCGTCGGGGCTGACCCGCGGCCAGGCGTCGATCAGCACCTCGACCCCCTTGGCCGCCACCAGCCGCCCCGCGTAGAGGACCAGCGGACCCTCGGGGAGCCGGTGGCGAGCGCGAAAGGCACGAATCTCGGCTTGATCCACCGCGCGGGCAAAGCGCTCGGGCTCGACTGCCTGGGGCGCCACGAACACGTCGTCGTCGCGGCCTCGGACGCCGGCCACGAAGCGCCGCGCGTGTTCGCCATAGGCCACCACCGCGTCGGCATGGCGGTAGATGTGGCGGGTCAGGGGCAGGGCCAGATCGTTGCTGAGCGAGTGCGGTTGGGCCCAGACCGAAGCCCAGAACACGAACGGACGGCGGTAGCGGCGGGCCCCGAGGTAGGCGGCGGGGAAGATCGGCCCCCCGGCATAGGGGGCGATCACCGCCTGATACCGGCGCCCGACCGAGAACGCGCCGCGCCAACCATCCAGGCGGTGGGCGGGGAACGGAGCCGAGGCCAACTGGGCGTCCAGGTCGGCGAGCCCGGCGCTGGGCATGTAACGCTCGCCGCCGCCGTAACACAGGACCTCGACCCCGTACTCGGCGGCCAGCCGCTCGTAGAGCGGGGCGCGGTAGGGGACGAGGTGGTTGGTCAAGAGCGCGATCGCCACGCCGGGGATGATTGCTCACCGCCCCCGCCCGACGCCGCTGACAGAATCGGCGGGCGCTCGGGACCGGTCGAGCGCAGCCCCCTGTCATGCGCGTCCTGCTCCTGCACAACCGCTACCGCGCCGAAGGGGGAGAGGAGCGCGCGGTGGCCGACCTCGAGGGGATGCTCGCCCGGCGGGGCCACACGGTGGCGCGTCTGGAGCGATCGAGTGCCGATACCGGCTCGCTGACCGCGGCGCGGGCGCTGGTCGGCGGCGGCAGCGATCCCGAGGCCGTGGGAGCGGCGGTCAGACGCCTGCGCGCCGACGTCGTCCACGCCCACAACCTGCATCCGCGGTTCGGCTGGCGAGCCCTGGCCGCCGCCCGGGCGGCTGGGGCCCGGACGGTGCTGCACCTCCACAATTACCGGCTGTTCTGCGCGATCGGGATCGCCTACCGCGACGGGGCGCCGTGCTTTCGCTGCCGCCGGGCCGATACCTGGCCGGGGCTGCGCCTGCGCTGCCGCGGCTCGCTGGGCGAGGCGGCCGTCTACGCCGCCGGGCTGCGCCGCCAGCAGCCTGGCCTGTTCGAGCATGCCGACCGTTTCGTCGCCGTCTCGCAGGCCACCGCCACGCGGCTGATCGAACTCGGTCTGCCCGCGGCCAGGACCACGGCGCTGCTCAACTTCATCCCCGCTACGGCCTTCGCCGCCGAGAGTCGGGCCGCGGCGGGCGAGTACGCGCTGGTCAGCGGTCGCCTGGTGGCGGAGAAGGGGTTTGACACCGCGATCGCCGCCGCCTGGGGCGCGGGGGTCCCGCTCGTGGTGGCCGGATCTGGGCCTGACGAGGGCCGCTTGCGCGGCCTGGCCGCCGGGGGCGAGGTTCGCTTTACCGGCCGCGTGGCGCCGACCGCCCTGGCCCAGCTGCGAGCCGCGGCGGCGGTCGTGCTGGCCCCGTCGCGCTGGGACGAGCCGTGCCCGTATTCGGTCAGCGAGGCGATGGCCGACGGCGTGCCGGTGCTGGTCTCAGATCGGGGGGGCCTGCCCGAGCTGGCCGGATCCGACGCCACGCTGGCCGCCGACAACGTCGCGGGCTGGACCGAGGCGCTGGGCGCGCTGTGGGGTGACCCCGCGGCGCGGGGCCGGGCGGGGTCAGAGGCGCTTGAGCAGGCCCGAGAGCGGTGCTCCGAGGATCGCTACTACGAACGTTTGATGGAGATCTACCAGTGACTATGCTCGCCAGCGATGAGCGGGCACCCGTCGATCGCGGCTGTGGCGCTCACCCTGGCCCTCGCCGGCTGCGGCGGCTCCTCCGCCTCGAGCAGTTCGAGCGCCACCGTGACCCGCCAGGCGACCGCCACGGCCACAGTCACCACCAGCGCGAGGAGCACCAGTGCCACCAGCGCGAGGACCAGCGCCCCGGGCCGAACCCGCGCCAGCTCACGCACGACCACCACGACCACCACGACCAACGCGGCTCCGAGCCTTCCGGCCCAGTTCGTGATCCAGGCCGGCGGCCGTTTGCGCCCGTCTCTGGTCGCCGCGCCGGGGCACACCGAGATCCAGCTAACGGTGCGCTCCCGCGATGGCCAGGCCCACCGCTTCGTGCTCGACATCCCCGGTCCGCGCGTGCTCAAGACCGCGCCCGGCGTTGCGGTGGGCCTCCGCCTCGTCGGTCTGCCCAACGGGACCTACCCGATCGAGGTCGACGGGGTCCCCCGCGGCAAGCTGATCGTCGGCGCCACCCCCGGCCCCTAACTTCGTGGTCTCACGGGCGATTTCGGCCGCGTCCGGTGATCCGGTTGGCGACCTTGTCTACGGCGTTTTTTGCCGAGCCTTTGGCTTGATCGGCGCGACCTTCGTTCTTGAGGCGCCGGTTCCTGGCCAGCGCGCCGGCGGCTTCCTTTACGCGACCCTTGGCCTTGTCGATGTTCTTGTCGGTCATGAATCCACCTGACTGTCGGGTTTGGGTGAGTGAGCCGCGTTCGAGACGGCGCTAGGAGAACCGATCAGCCACCCGATCAGGGTGTCCGACGGGCCGACGGCGGGAGCAGGGCCGGCAGTCCTGGTCGACCAACCCCCGCAAATGACCCTACTCGCTTGTGTGGATCATGGCAATATCGACTGGCCGTGTGCGTCAACCCTGATCGGGCGAGGCTCGCTCGGGGGGAGTACGATCGGCCTCGTCAGCGTGTGATTTCGCGTGCAACCTGAACCTGAAGGTCCCGCTGTTGGCGGTCAAGCGGTGGCGCCGCGGTGCAATGGCCTCCCGTCGAGCCGCTTTGCGCTCCGGTCTGAGCCAAGACGCCCGGCGACTCGAAAGCTTGCCCCGTCCCCCGCCGCCACCACCTGGCTCCCCACATGCCCTCAGAGGGAAGGACAAACAGATGGCTGACAAAGCCGTGGACGTGTACCTGAACGACCACCTGGCCGGCGCGATGCTCGGAAGTGACCTCGCTGAACAACTCCGGTCCCGGAATGCCGGCACGAGGCTGGGCGAGCTGATGGAATCGCTCGCCCCGCAGATCGAGGAGGATCGTGAGACCCTCATCGCCCTGATGGAGAAGCTGGGCACCTCCAAGAATCCACTCAAGCAGGCCGCGACCTGGATGGCCGAGAAGGCCAGCAGGCCGAAGTTCAGCGGTTTGACTTCAGGCGAGCGTGAGCTTGGGACCTTCATGGCCGTCGAGAGCCTGGCCCTCGGCGTGCTGGGAAAGGAGGCGCTGTGGACGGCACTCAAGGCAGTGGCCGATCAGCGCCCACCGCTGGCGTCGATGAACCTCGATGCACTGATCGACCGGGCCCAGGCACAACACAGGGCGCTGGAGCGCGAGCGCCTGGCCATGGCCAAGGTAGCGCTGGACAGTGGCAGTTAGCCGGCCCCCGGGAGGGCGACCGTCAGCCGATGCGCGAACCCGGCTGGGCTCCCCGATCGAGACGGAGCAGGACGACGCCCAGTTCGTCGTCGAGGGCCCCCAGCACGAGCACCTCCGAGAAGAAGGCCCCGATCTGACGGGCCGGGAAGTTCACCACCGCGACGACTAGGGTGTCCACGAGTTCCTCCTCGGGGTACGAGGTGACCTGGGCCGAGGAGCGCTTGACCCCGAGCTCGGGCCCGAAGTCGATCGTCAGCTTCCAGGCCGGCTTGCGCGCCTCGGGGAAGTCATCGACGGCCAGCACCCGGCCGACGCGCATGTCGACGGCCTGGAACTGCTCGAAGTCGATCACGCGCCGGCGTGTCCGCCCCAGGAGCCATGCCGCCGCGAGTGCCACACCCGGGCGGCCACGGCCCGCAACGGCGACGTGGTGCTGGAGCGCCCACGGGCCGGCGTGGTGGTGGGGATCAAGGTCGGGGCGCCGGCGTGGGGGTCGTGTCCGGGGGGGCCGACGTGGTGACCGGCGGTGCTGGGGTCGGGGTCCCGCCCCCGGGGGGCGTGGTACCTGGGGTCGTGTCCCCCGAGGAGCCAGGTTGGCCGGCGGACGGATCGCTCGGCGGTGGCGACGAGGGCTGGCCGGAAGCCGGCGGGGCGGTCGGGCCCGATGCGCTGCGCGGGTCGCTGCTGGGCGGCGAGCTGGGGGCCGGGCTGGCGGCTGGGGTCTGGGCTTGGGTCGGGGCCGGCAGCACCGTGGGATCGGTCTGGGTGGTGTTGCGGCCCGTCGGCGCGGCCTTGGCGTTGACCGGGGTGTCGAGCGTCGCCGCGGGCTGGGTCGTCTTCGCCGCCACGGGCGTCTTGGCGTGGGCGGCGGCGGCCTTGGCGGCGGCGGCACCCTGGGCGGCGGCGGCGGCCTTGGCAGCGGCGGCACCC
>JBPCIY010000004.1:0-9236 GCA_051005855.1 Solirubrobacteraceae bacterium
GTCCTCGGGACGGGACGCCGAGAGAGGAGAGAGGGCTCCGGCGAGAATCCAGCCCGAGGCTTGGGCCGCGGCGCGACAACCTCGAGGAGTAGGCCACCGAGCGTCATGCCGATCGCGAGTGGGTTTGGCAACTGTCACCTCCTTTTGGTTCCGGATCGGAGAATCACAAGCGACATCGCACAGGATGGGCCACGGACGCCGGCCGAGCCTGGGCCGCGTGGACAAGATTCGCGACGCGGCGGTTAGCCATTCGGTCGGGGCTGGTGCTCAGGCCGTCAAGACCAGCGCCGCCCATTCGCCGCGCTCGCGACGGGCGGTCTCGCGCAGACCCCGGACGGCGAAGGCGTCGGCCACGGCGTCGGCCTCTGGGGTCAGCAGACCGCTGAGGATCAGTTCGGGCGCGAACTCACGCTGGGACGCGGCCCAAGTGCGCAGTGGCACGGCGAGTACGTTTGCCGCCCATAAATCCCCTCCCGACACCTGATCGGTACGGAGGTCAAAGGCCCGCGCTTCGAGCCCGACGCCGTTGCGCTGCGCGTTCTCCCGGGTGGCGGCAACCGCGACCGGGTCATAGTCAAGCGCGAGCACGGGCGCGAAGCCGAGCTGGGCGGCGACGACGGCCAGCACGCCCGAGCCGCAGCCGACGTCGACGAAGCCGCCGCGGGCGCTCGATTCCAACAGCAGCTCGAGGCAGAGACGGGTCGTCGCATGGGCTCCGGTCCCAAACGCCTGGCCGGGGTCGATGACGACGTCGAGCGGCGTCGGCGCCGGTGCCTCCCAGGGCGGACGGACGGTCAGCCGGTCCTCGATGACGAGCGGATGGTGAAAGCTGCGCCAGCGCTCAGACCAGTCGTCGGCCAGGTATGAGGTGGAGATCTCGACCAGCGCCCCGCCCGCCGCCGCCTCGAGGTCGGGCAACTCGGGCAGCTCGCCCGGAGCGCCGTAAACCGCGTACTCGATCACGTCATCGGGCAGCGCGGTCTCCTCCACCCCACTGGGGGCCAGCTCGAGCAGCTCGGCCAGCACGACCTCGGCGTCGGCGCGCCGGACGCGCACGGCCAGGCGCAACAAGAGCGGGGTCTCCTAGCCGCCAAAGGCGCGGCGGAGCTTGCCGAACACGCCCTCTTCGGTGCGCAGGTTCTCCTCGGTCAGGCTGTCGGAGAGCTTCTGGAGCAGCTCGCGCTGCTCACGCTTGAGCCGTTTGGGGATGACGACGTTGACCACCACCTGGAGGTTGCCGCGGCGCCCGCCGCGCAGGGCCGGCATGCCCTGGCCGCGAATGGCGAAGGTTTCGTGGGGCTGGGTGCCGGCAGGAATCTCGAGCTCGGTGCCGCCGTCGATCGTGGGCACCTGAACTGTCGTCCCCAGCGCGGCCAGCGGCGCGGCGACGTCGACCACTGTGACGAGGTCGTCCTGGTTGCGCACGAACCGGGGGTCCTCGCGCACGTGGACCTGGACGTAGAGGTCGCCAGGCGGGCCGCCGTGGTCACCGGCGTGGCCGCGGCCGGCGATCCGGATCCGCTGGCCGTCCTCGATCCCGGCCGGGACGTCGACCGACAGCTTGACGTGGCCGACCTGGCGCCCGCGTCCGTGGCACACGTGGCATGGCTTCGTCGGCACCTTCCCGTCACCCCCGCACTGGTCGCAGGCGGCGGCGCGCACGACCTGGCCAAACGGGGTGCGGCTGATGGCGCGCAGCTGCCCCGTGCCCTGGCACTTGGGGCAGGTCTTGATCGGCGTGCCGGGCTCAGCACCGTTGCCATTGCACTGTGCGCAGCGCTCCACGGAGTCATAGGCGACCTCGACCTTGGTGCCGCGGGCGGCCTCGACGAGGCTGAGGTCCGCCCCCGCAGCGACGTCGCCGCCCGGAACGGGCCCGCCCGCCCGGCTGCCGCCAAACGCCCCGCCGAAAGCACCACCCCCGCCGAAGAAGGTCTCGAAGATGTCCGCGACCGAGCCGAAGCCCTCGAAATTGGGTGAGTAGCCACCGCTGCGTAGGCCCTCGTGGCCAAAGCGGTCATAGGTCGCGCGCCGCTCGGAGTCAGACAGGACCTCGTAGGCCTCGGCCGCCTCCTTGAACTTCTCCTCGGCCTCGGGGTCGTGGCGGTTGACGTCGGGGTGTAGCTCGCGGGCCAGCTTGCGAAACGCCTTCTTGATTTCGGAATCGCCGGCGCCGCGGCTGACGCCGAGGACTTCGTAGTAGTCGCGGGTGGCGCTCATCGGGGGTTGCTCATCGGGGGTCGTAGACGTCGGCGACGAAGGTCGAAAGCTGGGCGGCCGCCTCGCGCACGGCGCGGATCGCCTGGCCGTAGTCCATGCGCAGGGGCCCGATCACCGAGACGGCACCGAGGCTGCGCTGCGGCAGTCCGTAGCCGGTGGCGACCAGGGCCAGCGAGCGCAAGGCCGGCGTCTCGTTCTCGGCCCCGATCCGGACGGCGACGTCGCGGGGGACGATCAGCGCCGAGCGCAGGACGGCGAGCAGAGCCACGCGCCGTTCGAGCATCTCCATGAGGAGGTTGAGCTCCGAGACATCGCCGATCCGGCCCAGGGCCAGAAGCTTGGCCGTGCCGTCCACGTACAGGGTGGCCTCGGCCGAGTCCTCGAGCTCGGTGAAAACCGGGGCCAACGCCTCCAGAAAGGCGCCCTCGGTACTGGGCAGCGACGGGTCGTGCAGGCGCTGATGGAGCATGCGGGCGCCGAGGCCGAGGCCGACCAGACGCTCGTTGAGATAGCTCGCCGCCCAGTCCGCGAGGCCGGTGTCGACCGGTTTGGGGAAGGTGAAGAGGCGCTTTGACACCCCGCCGGTGGAGGTGATGACGACCGCCATCAGGACCTGAGGCTGGAGGGCGAGCACCTCGACGTGGCGGATGGTCGAGGTCTCGATCGGCGGGGCGGTGACGATCGCCATCAGGTCGGTGACCTGAGACAGGGTCTCGGTGGTGACCCGCATGGCCTCGTCGAGCTCGTGGCGCACGAGTGAGAGCTCCAGAGGTGGGCCAACGGGCTCGATCGGGAGCAGGCGATCAACGAAGTACCGGTAGCCGGCCTCGGTGGGGATGCGCCCGGCCGAGGTGTGCGGATGGGCGAGCAGTCCGAGCTCCTCGAGGTTGGCCAGCTCGTGGCGAATCGTGGACGGCCCCCACTCGAACGCGGTGCTCAGCGCTTTGCTGCCCACCGGAGTTCCCTCGTCCATGTACTCCTCGACGAGACGGCGGAGAACCAGTTCCTGGCGCTCAGTCAGCATGGTCTGATTGTAGGTCGGCCTCGGGCGGCCACCGGGGCAGCTGCCGGGCCGGCGGGCCGGGGTGGCCGGTGGTGGCGCGGTCGACGGCCGGAGTCGACGGCGGGCGGTCAGTCGAGCCGGAGCTCGGCCTCACCGTTCTTGATGATCTTCTTGCCGTCCTGCTCGGCCGAGGAGGCGACCGTCGCGCGGTCGCCTTCCAGGGCGGTGACCGTACCGGTCACGGTGATCTCTTGCTCGAGCACGCCCATGCCGCGGAACTGGACGCTGAGGCGTTGGAGCCGGTCGGGACCGCCGAGCGCCTCAGCGTGGGCGCGGGCCACCTGGGCCATCGTCCATAGGCCGTGCAGAATGCGGCCCGGCAGTCCGACCTGCCGCGCGAACTCCTCGTCGATATGGATCGGGTTGAAGTCCCCGGACGCGCCCGCGTAGCGGACGGTCAGGTAGCGGTCGGGCGTGACCTTGAGCTCGAAGTCGTCGCCTTGGTTCATCTAGTCCCCTCGAACGATGTTGGTCCAGGTCCCGGTGCAGACGGTTTCGGCGTTCTGATTGACCGAAACCGTCTCGAACACGTAGAACCCCATCCCGCCCCTTTCGTCTATGGCCTTGACCGAGGTGGTGGTGGTGATCTCGTCGCCGGCCACGACCAGTGGCCCCCAGCGGAACTCTTGACCGCCGTGGACCATGCGGGCGAAGTTCATCCCCACCTCGGGATCGAGGATCGCCGGACCCATGGCCCGCCCGGCGTAGACGACCGCGAACATCGGCGGGGCGACCACGTCGGCGAAGCCGGCGCTGCGGGCCGCTTCGGGATCGAGGTGCAGGGCGTTGCTCTCCCCGACCGCGTACGCATACTCGCGGACCTTCTCGCGCCCGACCGCGTAGGTGGCGGGCGCGTAGGACTTGCCGACGGCTGCGTGGTCGATCGCCATCGGTAGGAGTCTATGGAGCCCGGCTCGCGCGCGGCCTGACCCGTCGCGCGGGGTCGAGAGCCACCGAATCCTGGACACGCCCCGCGGTCACGCCGAAGGTGTGTGCACGTTGGCGCGGAAACCGCGGGATCCTGCACGCACCACCCACCGACAGCCGAGGTGTGCGCAGGATTTAGGGCGCTCCCCTCGCTTGCCGAGCCGGTTGGAGCGAGGGCAGTCAGATGATGACCGGGACCGCCCCACCGTCGACCGACCATGCCGCCCCGGCCACGTTGGAGGCAGCCTGCGAACAGAGGAAGACGATCACGGTGGCGATCTCCTCGGGGCCGGCCAGTCGCTTGAGGGGCAGGCCGGCCGCCGCTGCCTCGAGCACCTCCGCTCGGGTCCCGCCGCGCGCGGCCACGGTCTGGTCGACGAGTCCGCCTGGCTCCAGCCACAGCTCGCTGGCCACCGGGCCGGGGGCGACCGCGTTCACGAGCACGCCGCGCGAGGCGTAGAAGTCCGCGTAGGCGCGCGAGAGCGAGAGCTCGGCCGCCTTGCTGACCGAGTAGGCGACGTTGCGCTGACCGGGACGTTTGCCCGAGGAGGAGCTGACGTTGACCACCCTCCCCCACTCCCTCTGCGCCATGACCGGGATCGCCGCGCGCATCATGCGCATCGGCGCCATCACGTGGATGTCCCACTGGGCCTGCCAGTCGGCATCGGTGAGCTCCTCCAGTGAGCGCACCGAGCTCATGCCGGCGCCGTTGACGAGCACGTCCAGGCGCCCGAAGCGCTCCTGGCAGACCGCCACCGCGCGGTCACCGGCGTCGGGCTCGGTAATGTCCAGAGCCAGCCACTGGGCGCCCCCGCAACGATCTGCGGCGGCCCGTAGAGCATCGGTGCCGCGTCCGAGGAGGAGCACCTGCGCCCCTTCAGCGCTGAGCTGCTTCGCCACCGCGAACCCGATCCCGCGCGAGCCACCGGTGAGGATGCAGGCGCGGTCGCGGAGGCCGAGGTCCATGAACGCCGATTCTCCCACGCCGAGCCGGTGGCGGGGACTCGGGCCAGGCGGTGGCGGGGACTCGGGCGCAGCCGGTAACCTGCCCCGCTGGCATGCCCGTCCTCGCCGCGGCCCTCGCTCCGGTCCGTCAGCAGTATCTGCTGGAGGCGCGCCAGATGCAGGCGCTGTCGTTCGCGGTCCACATCCCGCTGGTCGCCTTCGGGATCGCCTTCCCGGCCATGATCCTGTTCGTCGAGTGGCTGCACCGTCGGACCGGCGACCCGCTGTACAAGACGCTCGCGCGGCGCTGGACCCGGATCGCCGTCGCCCTGTTCGCGGTCGGCGTGGTCACCGGCACGATCCTCAGCTTCGAGATGGGCCTGCTGTGGCCGAACTTCACCGCCACCTTCGGCGGCGTGTTCGGGCTCGGGTTCGCGGTCGAGGGCTTCTCGTTCTTCATGGAAGCGATCTTCCTCGGCATCTACGTCTACGGCTGGGACCGGCTCTCGCCCCGGGCACATTTCCTGAGCGGCATTCCGGTCGTGATCTCCGGGTTCACGGGATCGCTGATGGTGATCTCGGTCAACGCGTGGATGAACCACCCAGGCGGTTTTCACCTCCGCGGCGGCCACGTCGTCGACGTCCATCCCCTCACCGCGCTGTTCGGCAATCCCTACCTGTGGTCAGAACTGATCCACATGTACATCGCCGGCTACATGGTGACCGGGTTCCTGGTCGCCGGCGCCTACGCATTTGGCCGGCTGCGGGCGAACTCGCTCCCGGCCACGCGTTACGAGCGAACCGCCCTGGCCCTTCCGCTCACGATCGCCTGCCTGGCCGCCCCCGTACAGGTTCTGGTCGGGGATTGGGTGGCCCGCGACGTGGCGGTCGATCAACCGGTCAAGCTGGCGGCGATCGAGGGGCTCTACCGGACCACGGGCGGGGCCCCGGAGCACCTGCTCGGGTGGTACACCGACCGCCAGGTCAGATACGGGATCGCCGTCCTCCACCTGCTCTCGCTGCTCGCCTTTCACAGCTGGAACGCGAAGGTCCGCGGTCTCGAAACCGTGCCGGCGACCCAGCGCCCACCGGTCAACGTGGTCCGGTTCGCCTTTCAGACCATGGTCGGGATTGGGACTCTGCTGGCGCTGCTGGGGCTGATCTACCTGGTGGTCAGGATCCGACGCAGGCGGCTGCCGGTCTCGGCCTGGTTCTACCGTGCCGTGGTCCTCGCCGGCCCGCTGGCCACGGTGGCCATGATCGCCGGCTGGGTGACCACCGAGGTTGGCCGCCAGCCCTGGGTCGTCTATCGCGTGATGCCGACCGCCGACGCGGTCACCGGCGCGACCGGGATCCCGATCGGCTACGCGGCGCTGCTGGTCAGCTACGTAGTGCTGGCCGGCGCCGTGGCCTGGATCCTGCGCCGGCTGGCGCGGGCGCCGATGGAGGCTGGGCCCGTTTCCTCACTGACCGCGGCCGGGTGACTGGTGGTGCTCCAGACCCTTCCCCTCGTGTTCGTGCTGGCCGGCCTGGCGCTTTACGTGGTCCTGGCCGGGGCTGACTTCGGCGCTGGTCTGTGGCTGCTGCTCCCCGGCCGAGGGGAGTCCGGGCCGCGGATCCGCGCCCACGCTCATGACTCGATGGGGCCAGTGTGGGAGGCCAACCACGTATGGCTGATCTTCATCCTCACGGTAACCTGGACCGCGTATCCGACCTTCTTCGGGTCGGTCGCGTCGACGCTGGCGGTGGCGTTCTTTCTCGCCGGCTTGGGAATCATCCTGCGCGGGACGGCGTACGCCCTGCGGGCCGGCGGCACCGGGCGCCGCGAGTTGCGGGCGATCGACACCGTCCTCGCGGTCGCCTCGCTGATCACGCCGTTCGCGCTGGGCGCGGCCGCGGGGGCGATCGCCGCCCGGCGGGTCCCGGTCGGCAATGCCGCCGGCGACCTGCTGGCCAGCTGGACCGGGCTGACGCCAATCCTGATCGGAGTCCTGGCCGTCGTGACCTCGGCGTACCTGGCCGCGGTCTACCTGGCCGCCGACGCCGCCCGGGCGGGCGATCAAGAGGTCTGCGCGGCCTACCGAAACCGGGCGCTGGTCATGGGCCTGGTGGCCGGCGGGGTCGCCCTGGCGGGCCTGGCCGTCGTGTACAGCGATACGCCGTCCCTCTACCACGAGCTCGTGCGAGGAGGCGCGCTGGCGGCGCTGGTGGTGTCGATCGTGGCCGGGTTGACCACCTTGACCCTGGTCTGGCGCGGCGCCTATGAGCCGGCGCGCTACGGTGCCGCGGTCGCGGTGGCGGCGATCATCGCGGGCTGGGCGCTGGCCCGCTACCCGAGCTTGCTGCCCGGACTCACGGTCAACCAGGCCGCCGCCTCCCACGACACGCTCGTCACTCTGATCGTGGCCGTGATCGCCGGCGCGATCCTGCTCTTCCCGTCGCTCGGACTGCTCTTTGCCCTCGCCCTGACCGGCCGCTTCGACGCCCACGCGGGCGAGGCGGCAGCCGTGGACTCGGCCCCGCCGCGAGGGCGGGCGCGGGTGGTGGGTCCGCGTCCGGCGGTGGCGCTGCTGGTCTGCGGCGTCGGCCTGCTCAACGTGGCCAGCGCTCCCTGGGCGCACGGGGTTGGCGTGGTCAGCCTGCTCGGTTTCGTGGTCGTGGGCTTCCTAGCCATCGCGCCGCGGGTGCTGGCCGAGGACGGGATCGAGCCGCAATGAGTGAGCCCGGCCACCCGGCGTTCCTGTTCGACCTCGACGGGACCCTGATCGACAGCGTCTACCAGCAGGTGCTGGCCTGGCGCGAGGCCCTCCAGGGTCTCGGCATCAACCTTTCGGTGTGGAAGATTCACCGGCGGATCGGCATGAGCGGCGGCTTGTTCGTCAACGCGCTGATGCGGGAGCTCGAGACCGACCTCGACGCCGCCGCTCTGGCCCGTTTGCCGGAGCTGCACGCGGAGGCCTACGCCCGCCACTACGAGAGTGTGGTTCCGCTGCCCGGCGCGACGGCACTCCTGCAGAGGCTGACTGAGGATGGGGTGCCCTGGGCGATCGCCACCAGCGGCTTGAAGTCAAGCGCCCGGCGCGCGCTGCCGCTGCTGGAGATCGCGGCCGACACGCCGATGGTGACCCGTGACCAGGTTCGATACGCCAAGCCCGACCCCGACCTGTTCCTCACCGCCGCCGACCGAATCGGAGCCGACATCCGGGACAGCATCGTGGTCGGCGACAGCGTCTGGGATCTGTTGGCCGCCCAGCGGGCTCGGGCCCTGGGGATCGGGTTGCTGTCAGGCGGTTACGGCCGCGAGGAGCTGGTCTACGCGGGCGCCTTCCGCGTCTATGAGGATCCCGCCGACCTGCTCGCCCATCTCGACGAGGTCGGGGTGAGGCGCCCGCGGTAGAAATCGATTGCGGTCACCCGGCCCGAGCGGTAGCCTCGCTGCCATGAGCAGGCACGGTACCTTGCGAGCTTCAGATGCTGATCGCGATCACTTCGTCGATCGCCTGCACAAGGCGGCCACGGAGGGGCGGATCGGCTCCGACGAGCTCGAGCAGCGCGTCAGCTCCGCGCTCAAGGCGCGGACATACAACGAGCTGGAAGCCACGGTCGCCGATCTGCCGCGGCCCAAGGCCCGCGGCGGTCAGATCCAGCGCCAGCGCTCGACCGGCAGTTGGGCGCTCTCGACGGTGCGAGCCAACCCCGCGCTGCTCCTGTTCGCGATCCCGGTCATCGCCGTCACCGCGGCCATGGTCCTGGCGGTCACGATCGTCTGGTCGGTCCTGATGATCGTGCTGATGATCCTCGGCGGCCGACGCCATGGACCCCCATCGCCCTGGGCCTACATGGGTCGCCAGGCGCTGCGCACCTACGGGCGCCGCGGCCCCGGTCGTCACTGGGCCTAGCCGGTCCTGGCTCCCGAGCCGACCAGCCGGCGCCGACGGTCAGCCCTTCTCGCCGAGCTCCAGCACGGCCAGGAACGCCTCCTGGGGCACCTCGATCCGGCCGACCTGCTTCATCCGCTGCTTGCCCTTCTTCTGCTGCTCGAGCAGCTTGCGCTTGCGGCTGATGTCACCGCCGTAGCACT
>JBPCIY010000005.1:0-9854 GCA_051005855.1 Solirubrobacteraceae bacterium
GTCCAGGTCCTCGACGGTCAGACCGGCCTTGGCCAGAGCCCTCTTTGACGCCGGGGCGGGGCCGGTGAGCATTATCGTCGGGTCCGCGCCCGAGACGGCGGTGGCGAGGATCTTGGCCCGCGCGCGGAGGCCGAGCTCGGCTCCGGTCTGCTCGTTGCCGATCGCGACCAGCGAGGCGCCGTCCACGATCCCCGACGAGTTGCCGGGCGTGTGGACGTGGTTGATCTGCTCCACCCAGTGGTACTTCTGCAGCGCGACGGCGTCAAACCCGCCCATCTCGCCCATCGCCTGGAAGGACGGCTTCAGCCCGCCGAGCGTCTCCACCGTAGTGCCGGCGCGGATGAACTCGTCGTGGTCGAGGACGACGTGGTCGTTGAGGTCGAGCACCGGGATCACCGACTTGGAGAACCGGCCCTCCTGCTGGGCCGTGGCTGCGCGCTCCTGCGAGCGCGCCGCGTAGGTGTCGACGTCCTCGCGGCTGAACTCCTCGACGGTGGCGATCAGGTCGGCGCCGATCCCCTGAGGGACAAACGAGGTGTCGGAGTTGGTCTCGGGGTCTACCGCCCACGCGCCCCCGTCGGAGCCCATAGGCACCCGCGACATCGACTCGACGCCGCCGGCCAGGACGAGGTCCTCCCAGCCCGAGGCGACCTTCTGGGCGGCGATGTTGACCGCCTCCAGGCCCGAGGCGCAGAAGCGGTTGAGCTGCACGCCCGAGACCGTGTCGGGCAGCCCGGCCTTGATCGCCGCCGTCTTGGCGATGTCGGCGCCCTGGTCGCCGATCGGCGACACGCACCCCAGGACGACATCGTCGACCCGGGTGGGATCGAACTCCGGATTACGGCTGAGCATCTCGTGCATCAGCCCGACTACGAGGTCGACGGGCTTGGTGGTGTGAAGCGATCCGTTTACCTTGCCCTTCCCCCGCGGCGTGCGGATCGCGTCGAAGACAAGTGGTTCAGTGGCTGGCATGGGGATGCTCCTTGCGTATTGACGCACACAATGTTCGGAAATCCTGCCGTAGATACTAGTGCACGGTGACTGCGGCCGAGACCTCGAGCGACACGCCCTTGGCCGGCCGCACGGCGTGGGCGCGCAACCTGGAAGCCCCGCTGCGCAACTTCCTGCGCACCCAGTCGGGCAGTGCCGTCATCCTCCTGGCCGGCGCGCTGCTCGCCCTGGTCTGGATCAACGTCGACGCGGCTTCCTACGGCAACGTCTGGAGTACTCCGTTCGCGGTCCGGGTCGGCGGCTCGGGGATCACCCAGGATCTGCGTCACTGGGTCAACGACGGGCTGATGACGTTCTTCTTCTTCGTCGTCGGGCTCGAGGCCCGGCGGGAGTTTGATCTCGGCGAGCTCCGCGACCGTCGTCGCCTCGCGCTGCCCATGCTCGCCGGCCTCGGGGGGATGCTCGTCCCGGTCGCTTTGTTCCTGCTCATCACCGGCTCCGGCGGCTCGCCGGGCGGCTGGGGAGCCGCGATGTCGACTGACACCGCCTTCGCGCTCGGCATGCTCGCCTTCGTCGGCCGGCGCTTTCCCGAGAACCTGCGCGCCTTCATCCTCACCGTGGCCGTGGTCGACGACCTCGTCGCCCTGGTCGTGATCGCGGTCGTGTTCACCACCGCGCTGGACCTCACCGCGCTGGCCGTGGCCGTGGCGCTGTTCGCGGTCATCCTGGTCGTGCGCGCGAGCCGGATCGCCAACGGCGGCGTGTACGCCGTCCTCGGCCTGGCCGCCTGGGTGGCGACCCAACGCTCGGGGATCGATCCGGTCGTCGTCGGCCTGGCCATGGGCCTCTTGACCATCGCCTACCCGGCCTCGCGCGCGGATCTCGAGCACGCCACCGACCTGTTTCGGGTCTTCCGCGAGCAGCCGACCTCGCAGTTCGCGCAGTCGGCGCGGGCCGGGCTGCGCTCCGCGATCTCGCCCAACGAGCGCTACCAGCAGCTCTACCACCCGTTCACGAGCTACTTCATCGTGCCGCTGTTCGCCCTGGCTAACGCGGGCGTCGTGCTCAACGGCGGCTTTCTCGCGCGCGCGTACACATCGCCGATCACCCTCGGCATCATCGTCGCCTACCTGGTCGGCAAGCCGCTCGGGATCTCCGGCGCCGCCGGGCTCGTCACGCGGCTCACACACGGGCGCATCCGGCCCCCGGTCGGGTGGGGCTCGGTGCTCGGCGGAGCCGCGATCGCCGGGATCGGCTTCACCGTGTCGCTGCTGATCGCCACCCTCGCCTTCTCCGGGCCGGCGCTGGCCCAGGCCAAGCTCGGCGTGCTCAGCACGCTGGTCGGTGCCCCGGTGCTGAGCGCAGTCGTGCTCCGCCTGACCCGCGGGCTGCCCCGCGGCCTGCGACTGCGGGCGATCGTCGGCAGCTCGGAGGTGATCGTGGATCTCGCCGTGCCCGTCGATCCCGAGCGCGACCACATCCGTGGCCCCGAGGGCGCCGCCGTCACCCTGCTCGAGTACGGGGATCTCGAATGCCCGTACTGCGGCCAGGCCGAGACCGTGATCCGCGAGCTGCTGCGCGACTTCGGCGATCTGCGTTACGTCTGGCGTCACCTGCCCCTCAACGACGTCCATCCCCACGCCCAGATCGCCGCCGAGGCGGCCGAGGCCGCCGCCGCCCAGGGCCGCTTCTGGGAAATGCACGACGCGCTCCTCTCCCATCAGGACCGCCTCACGGTCCGGGACCTGGTCACCGAGGCCGGCAACCTCGGACTCGACGTGGAGCAGTTCCGCGACCACCTGCGCAAGCGCAAAGGGCTGGCGCACATCGCGCGGGATGTCGAGTCGGCTGATTTCAGCGACGTGTCCGGCACCCCGAGCTTCTTCATCAACGGCCACCGTCACCAGGGCGCCTACGACATCGAGACCCTGTCCAAGGCCGTGCGGCTGGCCCGCGCTCGCTCGGCGGTCAGCTCCTAGCGCCCTGGACCGGTGCGGCGGTGCGGGGTGGCGCGCGACCTTTGGTCGATCCGCTGCGAATACCCCGGGACCGCACTCGACCGCCGACGCGACGCCCGCCGATGACATAGGCTGACGCCCGCCGTGAGGAGGAGACAATCGTAGAAGTAGACGTGAAAGCACTGCTCGGCGGAGGGCTCAAGCTCGCCGAGCGGGTCGGTGACGAAGCCTATTTCGTTGCCGTCTGCATTCGTAGCGGGCTTGTCCGCCCGGAGCTGCCGCATCGGATCGCGCAGATGCTGCTCGCTTTCGAGCGCCATGGGATGCTCGCGGCCGCGGTCACGGTCGGAGCCATCCGTCACGGCGACCGGGTGGCCATGCGCGATGAGCGTGGTGAGGTCAGCTACCAGGAGCTCGACCAGCGCTCCAACGCGCTGGCCAATGCCTGGCGCGAGCACGGCCTGAAGCCGGGCGACGGCGTGGCGATCCTGGTCCGCAACCACCGCGGCTTTCTCGATGCCGTCTTCGCGGCGGCCAAGTGTGGGGCCAAGATCATCCTGCTCAACACCTCGTTTGCCGGCCCCCAGATCCGGGAGGTGGCCGATCGCGAGGGCACCGACCTGCTCGTCTACGACGACGAGTACGCGTCCACGCTCAAAGGCGTCGACCCGCCTCACGGTCGTTGGCGGGCCTGGGTCGATGAGGAAGCGCCCGAAAAGGTCAAGGACACGCTCGACGCCCTGATCGCGGGCGCCTCCACCGACTCCCCGCCCAACGCCGGCGTGGCGCCGAAGATCGTGATCTTGACCAGCGGCACCACCGGGACCCCGAAGGGGGCTCCCCGCGACGAGCCCCGTTCGCTGTCCATGGTCGGGGGCCTGCTCAGCAAGGTTCCCTTTCGAGCGCGGGAAGTCACCGAGCTGGCCGTGCCGCTGTTCCACGCCCTCGGCTTTGCCTCGATGGCGCTGGGCCTGGCCCTCGGCTCGACGCTCGTGGTCCGGCGCCGGTTTGACCCCGAAGCGCTGCTCGACAGCATCCAGGACAACCAAGCGTCGGCGTTGGTCGTCGTGCCCGTGATGTTGCAGCGGGTCCTCGATCTGGGTGCGGAGAAGCTCAAGGCCCGCGACTTGGCCTCGCTCAACGTGATCTTCGTCTCGGGCTCAGCGGTCGGGCCCGAGCTGGTCAAGCGCTCGTTGAAGGCGTTCGGGCCCGTGCTCTACAACATGTACGGCTCCACCGAGATTGCCTACGCGACGATCGCCACCCCGGACGATCTCCGCCGGGAGCCCGGGACGGTGGGCACCGTCGTGCGGGGGTCGATCGTCAAGCTCCTCGACGAGAACGGCGAGGAGGTCCCGACCGGGAGCACCGGTCGCATCTTCGTCGGCAACGCGGCCCAGTTCGAGGGCTACACCGGCGGTGAGACCAAGGAGCAGATCAAGGGCCTGATGTCCTCCGGGGACGTCGGCCACTTTGACGAGCAGGGTCGGCTGTTCATCGACGGGCGCGACGACGAGATGATCGTCTCGGGCGGCGAGAACGTCTTCCCGGCGGAGATCGAGGAGCTGCTCGCGGGCCACAAGGCGGTGGAGGAGGTGGCCGCGATCGGCGTGCAGGACGAGAAGTTCGGTCAGCGCCTCAAGGCCTTCGTCGTTCTGCGGGCCGGCCACAAGCTCACCGCGGACGACGCCAAGGCCTACGTCAAGGACAATCTGGCCAATTACAAGGTTCCGCGCGAGGTCGTGTTCATCGACGAGCTGCCTCGCAACCGGACCGGCAAGGTGCTCAAGCGCGAGCTCGAGTGACCGACCAGCCCGCTATCGGCCCGCCCTTCGCCTCCTACCAGGCCGAGATCTTCCTGCGGGGGATGACCGGCGAGACGCCTGCGCACCCCATCTCGCTGGCCGCGCTGGCGGCCGAGGTCCAGCGCTGCGCCGAGCCCAAGGCGGCCGACTACGTGTTCGGCGCGGCCGGCACCGAGGACACCATGCGGGCCAACGACGCGGCCTTCCGCCGCTGGCGGATCGTGCCCCGGATGCTCCGAGACGTGTCCGCCCGTGACCTCTCGGTCACCGTGCTCGGCACCGAGCTCCCGGCGCCGGTCGGGCTGGCGCCGATCGGCGTACAGACGATCGTCCACCCTGAGGGGGAGCTCGCCGTGGCCCGGGCCGCGGCTGCGCTGGGACTGCCGATGGCGGTCAGCACGGTCTCGAGCCGCACCCTCGAGGAGATCGCCGCCGCCGCCGGCGGTCCCAAGTGGTTTCAGCTCTACTGGCCGGGCGACCGTGAGTTCGCCGCTAGCCTGCTGGCGCGGGCCGAGGCGGCCGGCTACCAGGCCGTGCTGGTCACGCTGGACACGTTCCTGCCCGGATGGAAGCCGCGCGACCTCCAAGGCGCGTGGCAACCCTTCCTGGAGGGAGCCGGGATCGCCAACTACATCGCCGATCCCGTCTTCCGCGGGCTGCTCGAGCGCCCGCCCGAGGAGGACATGCAGGCCGCCGTCGGCCAGTTCGTGATGCAGTTCTCCAACCCGCGTCTGACCTGGGCCGACCTGGAGTTCCTGCGTTCGCGGACCACGCTGCCGCTCGCGCTGAAGGGCATCCTGCATCCTGACGACGCCCGTGCCGCGCGCGAGCACGGCATCGACGGCGTGGTGGTTTCCAACCACGGGGGGCGGCAGGTGGACGGGGCGATCGCGTCGCTCGACGCGCTGCCCGCAATCGTGGATGCCGTCGGTGACGAGATGGAGATCCTGCTCGACAGCGGCGTGCGCTGCGGCGCCGACGTCGTCAAGGCCCTCGCCCTCGGGGCCGACGCCGTGCTCCTGGGCCGCCCCTATCTGTGGGGGTTGGCGGCCGGAGGCGAGGACGGGGTATTGGCGGTCCTGCGCGCGATCCTCGCCGAGCTCGATCTCACGCTGGGACTGACCGGTCATTCTCGTCCCGCCGAGCTCGGTCCGGACCTGCTCGTCCGCGAGCCGTAGGCACCCTAGACTCGGTGCGATGCTGATCCTGCCGCCCGGGCACGCGCAGGCGCTCGGTGAACCGCCGACCGTCCGTCCGCGCGAGAAGGTCATGATCGGCGCCGTGCTCGCCGTCGTCGCCGCCCTCGCCGTGGTCCTGATCATCTCCCTGGCCAGCGCCGAGCGCCAGTCTCGTCACGGCTGCATCTCGGTCGGTCTGGCCTACTCCACGGGTGGAGAGAAGCTCTACCGCTGTGGTGCGACGGCGCGCTTCATCTGTGCGGGCGCCAACACGAGCAACGGGATCCGGGGGGCGGGCGCACGGGGCCTGTCCACCGAATGCCGCAAGGCCGGACTTCCGGTCGGCTGAGGTGACCGACCCGGCCCAGTTCCGCGCGCAGTTCCCGGTCCTTCAGCGGATCTCCTACCTCAACGCGGGAACCGAGGGCCCCCTGTCACGGCGCGCGGGGGACGCGGCGCGTGCGCGGGTGGAGGCCGAGGTCACCGCCGGGCGCTCGGGCTCGGCGTACATCGACACGATCCGCGGACTCGCGGGCGAGCTCAGGGCCGGCTATGCCCGTGTGCTCGGCTGTGATCCCACCGCGGTGGCCTTGACCGGGTCGACCACCGACGGCGTCAACACCGTGCTCTCGGGCCTGGACCTGCGGCCGGGGGACGAGATCCTGACCAGCGACGAGGAGCATCCGGGCCTGCTGGCGCCCCTCGGCCGCGCCCGGCAGCTCCATGGCGTGTCGGTCGAGGTCGCGCCGTTCGCGGACCTGGCCTCCGCTGTCACCGACGCGACGCGCCTGATCGCCACCTCGCATGTCTCCTGGGTCAGCGGGCAGGTGGTCGATCACGCGGGACTCGCGGCCACCGGCGTGCCCGTCCTACTCGATGCCGCTCAGGGGATCGGCGCCGTACCGGCCGACGTGTACGCGCTCGGCTGCGCCTTCTACGCCGCCTCGGGCCAGAAGTGGCTGTCCGGGCCCGAGGGCAGCGGCTGTCTGTACGTCCATCCCGATCACCTCGAGACATTGACCGTGCCCTGGCCGGGCTACGCCTCGCTGGCCGACGCTCAGCATCCGCTGACCTCGCCCCCCGCCGAGCACGCCGCGCGCCTCGATCACGGCTTCCCGCCCGGGTTGCGCAGCGCCTGGGCCCTGGCCTCGCTCGGTGTCCTCGAGGACGCGGGCTTGGATTGGGTCTACGCCCGGGCCGCTGACCTAGCCGCGGACTTCGCCGATCAGCTGACCGCGCGCGGGCTGGAGGTCGGCCCGCGGGGGCGCTCGACGCTTGTCTCCTGGCGCGCGCAGGACGCCGACGCTGACGTCATCCGACTCGCCCAAGCCGGGTTTGTGGTGCGCAGCATTCCCTCACACGGGTTCGTTCGTGCCTCGGTCGGCGCCTGGTCTTCTGAGGAGGAGCTCACCGAGCTCGTGGCCCTGGCGGTCAGGTGAGGATCCGCTCCGGCCTCGTATAGACGTTGACGTTGCCCCGCCGGGCAAAGCCGCACAAAGTCAGCCCGCGATCGTCGGCCAGCTCGATGGCCAGCGAGCTCGGTGCGCCGACTCCGACCAGGATCGGCGCGCCCGCGACGGCCGCCTTCTGGACGAGCTCGAAGGACAGCCGGCCGCTGACGCACAGCACGCGCTCGCCGAGCGGCACTAAACCGTCGAGCAACGCGCGCCCTACCACCTTGTCCATCGCGTTGTGGCGGCCTACGTCCTCGCGCGAGAACGAGAGAACACCGTCGGCCGTGAACAACCCGGTCGCGTGCACACCGCCGGTGCGCGCGAAGGCGGGCTGGTGAAGCCGCGATGGCAACTGCGCCAGCAGCTCCCGGGCCACCATCGGCCCGGTGGCCAGCGGCGCGCTGGCCACCGCCACCTCCTCCAGCGCTCCCTTGCCGCACACCCCGCACGAGGAGCTCGTGTAGAAGCGCCGGGCGGTCGGGTTGCGGGTCAGCGGGCCGGTGACCTCGATCACGTTGGCGGCCAGATCATCGGTCAGCCCGGCGTTTCGCGGCCCGTCGATCAGCCCTTCGCCGTAGAGGAACCCGATCGCGAGCTCCTCGTCGTGGCCCGGGGTGCGCATGGTCACGGCGAGTGCGTCGCCGTCAACCCGGATCTCCAGGGGCTCCTCGATCGCCACTTGATCGGTCAGCCCGTCGTGGTGCACTGCCTTGTACATGGCCATCGGGGGACCGTACGCTCAGCGCGGAGCGCCGACCCCGCCCAGCGGCGTCAGGTCGGTCCGCTGCGGCGGTCCCGCCAGCAGACCCATGACCTCGCCGAGCTGCGCCTGGCCGGCCTCGGTGCCGAGTGCGCGCAGCGACGCGTCGACTGCCTCCTGGCTCTGCCAGAGCTCAGTGATCCAGACCTCGTCCGGTGCCTGCGCGCCGCGGTTGACCAGGTAGAGCTCGCATCCGGGCGTGTTGGCCAGGCTCTCGGCGACGCCGAGCATCTTCGCCGCCAGGGCCTCGCCCTGGCCGGGCCGGGCGGTCATCTTGACGTAGCGCGCCACGCCGCTCATGGGTTGCGACGCTAGCGCACGCCGTCAGGCCGGGAGGCGGAGTCCCTTGGTGATGGCGTCGTCGGCGGACTTGACCTGGGCCGCGTCGGCGAGGAGCCTCTTGGTGGCCTGCTTGGCCGTGGCGGCGTCGTGTTGGACTGCGGCGGTCGCAATCGAGCGCAGGTCGGCGGCCACGGAACGAAACCCAGCCGACAGCTTGTGGGTGTCGGCCTTGTACTTGTCCGGGGGGTTGAGCTTGGCGATCGACGAGGCCTCCGCCGTCGCTCGCGTAGCGAGCGAACCGATCTCGGCCGCCAGCTGGGCGTCGGTCTTGGTCTGCGCCCCCGTGATCGCCTTCTGCAGATCGAGGCCGAGTTGGCGGAAGCTCGCCTTATCGGACTTGAAGTCCGACTTGAACGCGCTCAGGCCCGGCGGACTGCTCCCGCCGCATCCAGTGAGGACCAGTGCAAGTGTGACCGTCCCAGCGGCCACGGGTTTCAGCTTCACGGCAACATCCTCCTTGGGCTTCGGCCGACCCGGCTCGACCGGACGCGGCCACTCTACCGGCCCCGTACGCCGACCGACGCGCCCGCCCCGTAGAAAACGCTCGGCCGCCGGGCGTATCGTGTCCAGCGTGGACGAATCGCCGCCCGCTACTGAAGTCCTCAAACGCCAGCAGCGCGCGCAGGAGCTCGCCGAGCGCGAGGCCGAGGCCGAGGCCGAGCGCGAGGCCGAGGCGAAAAAGCACGAGCGCCGGGCCGACAAAGCGCGCTACCTGCGCGAAAAGCTCGAGCAGCAGTCAGAAGCTGACCGCACCGCCGACGCCTGACGGCCCTTTAGCGGCAGCGGGTACTCGTCGTGAAGGTTCGCCGGACATGACCGGATGCAACCGCCACGGCGAGCGGCCAACCTCCGCGGGAACATGTCCGCGGGTTGGTGAACAGGCTGTGGGGGCCGGACGCGGGGGCCGAGGAGCCCAGGCCGAGATCGAGATCGGCCAGCGTCAGGTGGTAGTACGAGGGCAGCTCGCGCGCCGTGTCGGAGAAGCGCAGGCCCACACCGTAGCGTCCGTGCGCGAGCGTGACCACGCTGCCCGCCAGCGCCACCTGCAGGGAGGACTGGGACTCGTCCAGGTCGAGCAGCACCTCGGCCAGGTCACCGGGATGCCCGAGTGCGCCGAGGTAGAGGGAGGCCGTGACCGGATATTCGGTCCGCGGCAGGTACGGGCCCTGCACGGCGATCAGTGTCGGCGTTCGGATCCGCCTGCTCCGCGGCGCAGCGTAGCGCCGGAAGGTACACATTCTGACCACGGGCATCGCGGTGGCTGGCGAGGGAGGGTCGGATTGCGGTTTAGACTGAGCACGGTGAGGCGCAGAGTTCACTCGAGCCGCCCCACCGGGAGCGCGGTGTGGCCGACCGCGCTCACAGCACTGGTTTTTCTACTGGTGATGGCTCCCGGTGCGACCGCT
>JBPCIY010000006.1:0-84564 GCA_051005855.1 Solirubrobacteraceae bacterium
GCGCCATCCTTCATCCGCTCGAAGTGCTCGCCGCGCAGGACCCGGCGCGACCCGGTGACGGTCACAAAAACATCGCCGCGCTCGGCCGCGCGCAGCGAGGGCATCACCTCATAGCCGGCCATTCGCGCCTCCAGCGCACGCAGCGGATCGATCTCGCACACGATCACCGCTGCACCCGCGCCGCGGGCGCGCTCGGCCACTCCCTGGCCGGCCCACCCGTAGCCCAACACGACGACGTTGTTGCCGGCCAGTAGGACGCCCGAGGCGCGGATGATCCCGTCCAGGGCCGACTGGCCGGTGCCGTGGCGGTCATTGAGCGCCCGCTCGGTGCGGGCCTCGTTGACCGCCAGCACCGGGCAGCACAGCTTGCCCTCCGCTTCGAGCCTGCGCAGCCGGACGATGCCGGTGGTCGTCTCCTCGGTGCCTCCGATCAGCCCGTCCAGCAGCTCGCCGCCGCGGGCGTGCGCCGTGACCAGCAGGTCGGCGCCGTCGTCGATGGTGATATTCGGCCCGTCCTCCGCCCCACCCATGCGCCCGCCCACCCTACCGTTGAGCAGCGCCACGACGTGTTGAGCGTAGGTGTCGAGGTCCTCCCCGCGGATCGCCCGCACCTCGACCCCGTCGCCGAGCACCAGCGCGGCGGCGACGTCGTCCTGGGTTGAGAGCGGGTTGGCTGAGCACAGCGCCACCTGGGCCCCTCCGGCGCGCAACGTCCGCAACAGGTTCGCCGTCTCGGCGGTGACGTGCAGGCAGGCGGCGACCCGGATCCCGGCCAGCGGTCGCTCGGCGGCGAACCTCGCGCGGATCCTCGCCAGCACCGGCATCTGCTCCGCGGCCCAGGCGATCCGCGCCTCGCCCTCGGGCGCGAGCGCGAGGTCGGCTACGTCATGCGGCGGGACCGACGCTCGCGCCATCGCGCTGACCGCTCTGTCGCCGGCCGCCGTGGGCGCGCCGAGCGAGCTAGTAGCGGTAGTGGTCGGGCTTGTAGGGGCCCTCCACGGGCACGCCGAGGTAGGCCGCCTGTCCCGGAGTCAGCTCGGTGAGGCGAACGTCGAGCGCGTCCAGGTGCAGCCGCGCGACCTTCTCATCGAGGTGCTTGGCCAGCGTGTAGACGCGCTTGTCATACGCCTCCCGGTGACCGAACAGCTCCATCTGAGCGATCACCTGGTTAGTGAACGAGTTCGACATCACAAAGCTCGGGTGGCCGGTCGCATTGCCGAGGTTCAAAAGCCGCCCCTCGGACAGCACGATGATCGTGCGCCCGCCGGCAAACACCCACTCGTCGACCTGCGGCTTGACGTTGATCCTCTCGACCCCCGGGGTGCCCGCCAGACCCGCCATGTCGATCTCGTTGTCGAAGTGCCCGATGTTGCCGACGATCGCCTGATGCTTCATCTGCGCCATATGCGACGCGGTGATCACATCCTTGTTGCCCGTCGCGGTGATGAAGATGTCGGCCACCGAGAGCACGTCGTCCAGGCGCGCCACCTGATAGCCGTCCATCGCCGCCTGCAACGCACAGATCGGGTCAATTTCAGTTATTACCACGCGGGCACCCTGGCCACGCAACGACTCCGCGCAGCCCTTGCCCACGTCCCCGTAGCCGCAGATCACCGCGACCTTGCCGCCGATCAGCACGTCGGTCGCCCGGTTGATCCCGTCAATCAACGAATGACGGCAGCCGTACTTGTTATCGAACTTGGACTTGGTCACGGAGTCGTTGACGTTGATCGCTGGAAACAGCAGCCTGCCCTCCTGCGCGAACTGATACAGGCGGTGCACCCCAGTGGTCGTCTCCTCGGTCACGCCCTGGATCGCGGCGGCCATCCTCGTGAAGCGCTGTGGATCTTCCTCAAGCGAGCGGGTCAGCAGCTCCAGCACAACCTTCAGCTCGTCAGACTCAGCCGTGGAGGGATCAGGAACCGCGCCCGCAGCCTCGTACTCGACGCCCTGATGAACCAGCAGCGTGGCATCGCCGCCGTCGTCGAGGATCATGTTGGGCCCGGCCCCGCCTTCGGAGTCCTCCGGCCAGCTCAGCGCCTGCTCGGTGCACCACCAGTACTCCTCGAGCGTCTCGCCCTTCCACGCGAACACCGGGATACCCCGCGGCTCAGAAGGCGTGCCCTCAGGACCGACCACGACCGCGGCCGCGGCGTGATCCTGGGTGGAGAAGATATTGCAGCTCGCCCACCGCACCTCGGCGCCCAGCGCCCAAAGAGTCTCGATCAGGACCGCGGTCTGAATCGTCATGTGCAACGAGCCGGTGACCCGGGCCCCCTTCAGCGGCTGGCTGCCGGCATACTCGCGCCGGGTAGCCATCAGGCCCGGCATCTCGTGCTCGGCGAGCTGGATCTCCTTGCGGCCAAACGCCGCGAGGCTCAGATCGGCGACCTTGAAGTCAGTCGTGGCGGCGGTCGTGCTCATTTTCTCTCCCGGCTTGAAGTTCGTCTCAGAGGTTGTGCGCGGTCAGGCAACGGCAGCGAGCAGCTTCTCGTGCTTGTCCTGCTCAAAGCGCAGCCAGTCGGCGGCGTCGACGTCCGCGGGACGACTAGCTTCGGACTCAAGCCAGCGCCCGACCGCTTCCCGCAGCCCGGCATCGCTCGCCATACGAGCCGCGAACGCAACATCTGACAGGGCCAGCGCGAAGCGCGACAGCAGCTCCTTGAGCGTGCGCAGTCGCTGCAGCTGAGCCGCTCCATAGAGGCGATAGCCCGAGGCAGACCGGGCGGGCACAACGAGGCCAGCCTGCTCGACGTACCGGAGCATCCGCGGCGACCATCCGGTCGTGCTCGCCGCCTCGTTGATCGTCAATGCCTCCATCGAGCTCTAACCCTACCACGATCGTGTCAAGGTTAGGACGCGCTCTGGGCCAGCGCTCCCTTCAAACGCTCCAGCGAGGAGACCCGAGCCGGGTCTACGCCCCGCAACACCGCCAGGTAGATCGACACCAGATCGCCCAGCAGGACGAGCGAAACGAGCCGCTCGATCCGCGTCTCGCCCACCGTCTGTACCCGTTGCACCGTGACCGCGTGAGCCTCGATCAGCTCCTGCGTGAGCGCGATCCGCGCGCGCACCCGCGGGTGCAGGTCAGAGTCGTCCAAGAGCACGGCGCTGAAGCGACCGACCTCGGCGGCGCCCTCCCAGCCGACGATCTCGTTGTGGTCGAGCTCCGGCAGCTCGGCTGCGAAGCACGGCAGCTTCGCGTTCTCATTGATCTGGGTCTTCCACCGGTAGGCCACCGGCGCCGTCAGGCCGGCGCCGGCGACCTGCGGCGTCGTGCCGGCCAGCGAGCGGGCGAGCCGCTTGGCCAGCGAGTCCTCCGGGGCGTCTGGGCCCCACTGGGTCGCGAGCTGCTCCGCGTGCGCGGCGGCGACGTCGATCTCGGTATGAAGACGCTCGGCGACGCCGGCCAGTGCCGCGACCTCGAGGGCGGCGACGAGCGAATAGCCGATCGCGGCCCGCGGTTGATAGGCGCCCGGGAGCGGGATCACCGGCACCCCGTCGGCGCGCGCGCTGTCGGCCAGCTGGCCGCCGGTCGTGCACACGATCCGGTGGGCTCCTAGCGCTCCCGCGGCCTCGTAGACGGCGAGTGTCTCCTCGGTCTCCCCGGAGTAGCTCGAGCACAGGACCGTCGTCTCGGGCGTCGTCCATGACGGCAGCGCGTAATCGCGTGCGACCGAGACCGGACGCGAAGCGCGGTCGCCGAGCACCGCCAGCGCCAGCGCGCCGCCGATCGCCGAGCCGCCCATCCCCGCCACCACCAGCCCGCCGGGCGAATCGTGCGGCGCGAGGTTGGCCGACTCGACGCGCCACAGCGCGTCCCGTAGGTGCTCCGGGAGGTCGAGAACGTCAGCGAGCTGGGCGCCCGGGTCGAGCGGGTCGATCGCGGCGCGGCTCAGCTCGGGCATCTCGGTCAAAACGCGATCGCTCCTTCGGGCAGCTCCACGCCAGGGAAGATACGGATACCAGCGGTGAGCGTGTTGCCAGCGCCCACCTTGACGTTCGCGCCGAGGACGACCCCGTGGTCGATGCGGCAACGCTCGCCGACCGCGACCCCGGGGCCGAGGATCGCCGTGCTGACCCGCGACCCCGAACCGACGCTGGCGCCGTCGAGCAGCACCGAGCCCTCGATGTGGGCGCCCGCACTGACCGTGACCCCCCGTCCGAGCACGGTGCGGCCGCCGAGCGTCGCCCCGCGCGCCACCACGCAGTCGGGGCCCAGCAGGCTCGGCGGGTGGACCCGGCCCCCCACCGCCTCCGGGCCTTCGTTCAGGACCCCGCCCGCCGCCTCGAGCCGGCGGCCCACCTCGGTCTGCACGTCCCCTTCCAGGATGTCGAAGGTCGCCTGCAGATAGCGGTCCGGGGTCCCGATGTCCAGCCAGTAGCCCGCCGCTTCATAGCCGTAGAGCCCGCGCCCCACGAGGTCCGGAAACACGTCGCGCTCGATCGAGATCCGGCTGCCGGCGCGGCGCATTTGGCTCAGCACCTCGCGCTCGATCACGTACGCGCCAGCGCTGATCAGGTTGGTCTCGATCTCGTCCGGTCGTGGTTTCTCGACGAACGCCTTGACCGACGTGTCGGGGTGACGGGTGACCAGGCCGTAGGCCGAGGGATCCTCGACCGGGAAGAGGGCGAGCGTGACGCGCGCGCCGGTCTCCTCGTGCTGGCACAGCTGAGCGGTGAGGTCGATGTCGGTGAGAACGTCACCGTTGAGCATCAAGAAGCGCTCGTCCAGCATGTCCTCGGCGTACTTCAGCGCCCCGCCCGTCCCGAGGGGCTCGGGTTCCTCGACGTATCGCAACCGCATTCCGGCTCCCGCTCCGTCACCGAGCACGGCACGGACGCCATCGGCCATGAACCCGCAGGAGAGGATCGTTTCGTGGACGCCGTGCCCGCGTAGCCACTCGAGCATGTAGGAGATGAAGGGCCGGTCTACGAGCGGCACCACCGGCTTGGGAATCGTCGAGGTGAGCGGGCGTAGACGGGTACCCTCGCCGCCGGCGAGGATCAGCGCCTGCACGCGCGCGCTTCCACGCCGGAGCTCAGCGCCCGATTCCTTCGTAGATGAACCCGGCCGCCTGGACTGCCGGCGCGTCGAGGTAGTTGCGACCGTCCACGACCAGCCGGCCCTGCATCCGCTCCCGGACCTCGTGCCAGTCGAGCTCGCCGAACTCGGGCCATTCCGTGACCAGGATGCACGCGTCTGCGCCCTCCGCGGCTTCGAGCGCCGAACCCGCGAAGTGGACTCCGGTCATGAGCTTTCGCGCCTCGTCCTCGGCGATCGGGTCATAGGCGCGGACCTGCGCTCCGTCGGCCTGCAGGCGCGCCGCAAGCACGAGCGAAGACGCCTCGCGCATGTCATCGGTGTTGGCCTTGAACGCCAGCCCCAGCAGCGTGATCTTCCTGCCGATGAGCGAGCCGAGGTGCTTCTGCAGCTTGCCGATGATGCGCCGCTTCTGGAGCTCGTTGACCTCGATCACGGCCGTCAGCAACTGGAAGTGGTAGCCGGAGTTACCCGCAAGCTGCTTCAGCGCCGAGACGTCCTTGGGAAAGCACGATCCGCCAAAGCCGATCCCGGGCCGGAGGAAGTGGCTCCCGATGCGGTGGTCGAGCCCCATCCCGCGCGCCACCTCGAGCACGTCGGCGCCGGTCTCCTCGCACACGTTGGCGATCTCGTTGATGAACGAGATCTTGGTCGCCAAAAAGGCGTTCGCGGCGAGCTTGACCATCTCGGCGCTCGCTACGTCGGTGCGGACCAGCGGTGACTCGAGCGGCTCGTAGAGCTCGGCTACCGCATCGCCGGCCCAGCTTCCGTCGTCGCCGACCACGACCCGATCAGGGGCCAGGAAGTCCTCGAGGGCGGAGCCCTCCTTGAGGAACTCCGGACACGAGACGTAGGCAAAGCCGCCCTTTCCCTGCTCGGCGAACACGCGCTGGATCGTGGCGCCGGTCCCCACCGGGACGGTCGACTTCATCACCAGCGCGTGGCGATCGGAGACCGGCATCTCGGCGACGACCGCATAGACCGCCGCGAGATCGGCATCCCCTGAATACGTAGGTGGCGTCCCCACGGCGACGAACAGCAGACGAGCGTGCTCGAGCGCGGTGGAGAGCTCGGTGGAGAAGTGAAGGCGGTCGCGGTTGCGCGACACCGACGCTTCGAGCCCCGGCTCGTAGATCGGTATCTCCCCCCCTTGCAGGCGGGCGATCTTGTCGGCGTCGACATCGACGCACCACACGTCGCTGCCGAGTTCGGCGAACCCCGCCGCGGTGACGAGCCCGACGTAGCCCGTGCCGATGACCGCAATCGGTTCGCGTTCTGAGCCCATCGAGCGCCGGAGGGTAGCGGGGTCGGTGCGGGAGCGCCCGGCGCCAGACGGCGATGTGGTCCGCTCCGCCGCGTTTGGCCGGCGCCGCCCTATGCCCCGGCGGGCGTGAGCGACGCGGCGATCGCGACCATCTCACGGTTGCCGATGTCAGTCGTCAGCGTGTTCGAGATCCAGTAGACGCCCTGCCGGGTGCGCCAGGCGACGTTCGTGATCTTGCCGCCCTGGGCGTAGAGCAGCAGCCGCTTACCGGCCACCACCTTGGTCTGGGTCGGGCTAGCGAGGACCGGCGGATCCTGCCAGGTCGTGCCCTGGACGCCGTAGTACTGGCCGAGCATCGGGTTGAGCGCGATCGTCATCCGGTAGGCGGCGTAGGGCCGGTGCCGCTGGTCACGCAGCGTGTACGCCCGGGGGTAGGCGGTGGCGAAATAGCTGGCCGGGTTGGGTGGGTTGTCGCAGTTCCCGGCCAGGCTCGAGCAGTAGATCGAGCCCGAGACGGTCAGGCGCGGGAAGTAGACCGGCATCCCGACCCCGCGCAGGGCGGCGGCCTGGGCTTTGCCGTTGGTCACGTCGGGGGCCAGGCCCGCAGTCGCGATCCGGCTCGAGCGCTTGCGCGAATGACCGGCCGGGTTGGCCGCGGCCGGGCCCTGCGTCGGCCGCATGAAGGCGCGAAATACCCCGGCTTCGGCGCCTGGGTCGGCGGTCAGGTAGCACGACTGAGCCGTGCAGGCGTCCTGAATCGCCGGGAACCGGATCTGCTTGATCGTGTGGCCGTCGGAGAACGCGACCAGGTTGAACAGGTTGAGCAGCCCGTCGAGGGTGTGCAGGTTGTGGTCGGTCTCGGTGTGCGCGCCGAAGATTCGCAGTAGCTTGTCCTTGTTGGCGAGCAGGCTGGAGACGCCGTACTGATCCTTGGCCCAGCGGATGAAGTCCTGCTGGCGCGCGTTTCGCACCAGGTCTGAATCGGTGTGGCGGAAGCGCACAAACTCGAGCGCCTGCGGGCCGCACAGCTTCTGGTAGCCGGCCTGGATGTCGATGCTCGAGTAGTTGTCGTAGATCGTGTTGTTGTAGTAGCGGTGGTCGACGTCGGCGTAGACGCAGCCGATCGCGTTGACGAGCGCTTCGAAGCCGCCGAAGTTGACGTCGACGATGTGGTTGACCCTCAGGTTCGGGAACACGTTCTGGCGGATCGTCTTGATCAGCAGGTTGGGGCCGCCGATCGAGTAGGCGCTGTTCAGCTTGGCCGTACCCGCGCCCGGGATCTGCACTTTGAGATCGCGCGGGATCGACATCACGTTGATCGTCTGTGAGCTTCCGTTGAGTCGGACCAGCAGCATCGTGTCGGTGTTGGCGCCGTTGACCGGCGTCCCGGCGCGGTGGTCGGAGCCGATGATCAGGATCGTCTGCGGCTGCCCCGGGTCGGGCAGCGTCACGTCGGCGCGCGGAAGCGCGGACGTGACGCCGATGTCCGCCGCCAGCTGCTTGAACTGCAGCAGCCCGGCGACCGCGGTGGTGGCGGCGGTGGCGGCGATCACCACCACGGCGGCGAGGAAGAAGCGCCACAGCGCGCCGCCGCGCGTCCTCGGGATCACCTTCATGCCTCCCTCCGCTGCCGGCCGACGCTCACGCCAGGCCGCCTTCGATCGCGGTCAGCCCGCCCCCGGAGTCCCGCTGCTCGAGCCCGGCACCGCCGGCTTCGCGAAGCGCGGGGGCACCGTCGGCCTCGCGAAGCGCGGTGGTCGCCAGCGCCCGTACGAAATCGCCCAGCGCTCCCCGGTAGCGGGTGAGCGAGGACACCGAGACCCACTCCTCGGGGCCGTGGTGGCCGGAGCCGGAGGGGCCGAACTCGACCGCCGGGATGCCGGCCTCGATGAACGAGGCGGCATCGGAGGCGCCGTCACGGCCCACGCTCAGGGCCTCCACGTCGGGCAGCGAGCGCGACACCGCCTCGCGCAGGGCGCGTACGAAAGGGTTCGTCCTCGACACCGTGACCGGGGGATGGATGAACGTGCGCTTGACGTCGATGCCCGGGATCGCTCGGACCTGGGCCAAGATCTCTCCTGGGTCCTGGCCTGGGAGGTAGCGGACGTCGACCGCCATCTCGCACCGGTCCGGGACCTTGTTCAGGGCGTCGCCGCCCTCGATCCGGCCGAGGTTGATCGACGGGCGGTCGAACATCTCCGAGGACTCCCGGGAGAACGGCAGCGACTCGATCGCGCGGAACACATCGACTGCCTTCAGTACGGCGTTGTCACCCAGCCACGGCGTCGAGCTGTGCGCGGCGCGGCCATGGACGACGATCCGCATCACGAGCACGCCCTTGGCCTGGACGCCGATGTGCATGTTGGTCGGCTCGCCGGTGATGGCAAAGTCTCCCCCCAGCCCACGCCGGACCGCGGTATCGGTGGAGCGTTCGTCGAGCTCCTCGGACTCCTCGTCGGGAACGCAGATCAGCCTCACCCTGACCTGGTCCTGATCCTCGACGTCCTTGAGCGCGCACATCATCGCCGCCAGGCCCCCCTTCATGTCGTATGCACCGCGGCCGATCAGGCGATCGCCCTCGGTCCGGGGCTCGAACTGCTCGGGGCGACCGGGCACCACGTCCAGGTGGCCGTGGAGGACGACGCAGGGAGCATCGGCATGGTCGGGGCCGACCTCGGCTATCAGCACGGGCAGCCCGCTGTGATCGTGATCGCGCACTTCTATGTCGCGGGATTCGAGCCAACCCTTGATGAATCCTGCGGCCGCCACGAGCTCGTCGCGGCGCGAGGTCTGATACCGAATCAGCCGCTCGGCGAGAATGCGCTCGTCAATCATGAAACGAAACAGGCTAGGGCGCGAAGATGACGCTCCGATAACGCGTCATCTCGAGGACCTAGACCCCTCGGCGATCTCCAAGAACGTCTCCCAGCGGTTTTTGTCCCGCTCCGCCACGCGCCGGCGCTCGCTGTCCTCGCCGGCCTGCTCGAGCTCGCGCTCAGCCTGCTGTAGCCGCTCGCGCAGCTCCCCAGCGTCAAGCGAGCCGGCCTCGTGCGCCTCCTCGACCAGCAGCAACGCGCGGTTGGAGGCCACCTGCAGGTAACCCTCGGCCTGGGCGAAGCGGACCACATCGGAGTCTGACTTGTAGAGCCGCAGCTCGGTTGGATCAAGCATCGCCAGCAGCGGCGCGTGGTGGGCCAGCACGCCGATCGAGCCGACTGAGGTCTTGGTCGAGACCATCTCGACCTCGTCGGCGAACACCTCGCCTTCGGGCGTCAGGACCTCGACCGGGAAGCTGGTTCGGGCCACCGGCTACTCCCGCTCGTCGTCAGAGTCCGGCTCCGAGCCCGAGCTCCCGGGCTCCAAATCGGGCTCCAGCTCCGGTTCGGAGTCCGAAGCGTCGTCGCGCTTCTCGGTCTCGCCGCCAGCGTCCTGCACGACCTGGTCGATCGAGCCCTTCATGAAGAACGCCCGCTCGGGCAGCTCGTCGTGCTTGCCCTCGAGGATCTCCTTGAAGCCGCGGATCGACTCCTCGACCGGGACGTAGACGCCCGGGGTCCCCGTAAACGCCTCGGCAACGAAGAACGGCTGAGAAAGGAAGCGCTCGATCTTGCGCGCCCGGTTGACGGTCACCTTGTCCTCATCGGAGAGCTCGTCGATGCCGAGGATCGCGATGATGTCCTGCAGCTCCTTGTAGCGCTGCAGCACCTCCTTGACCCGGTTGGCGACATCGAAGTGCTCCTCCCCGAGGATCTCGGGCTTGAGGATGGTCGAGGTGGAGTCCAGTGGGTCAACCGCCGGGTAGATGCCCTTCTCGGAGATCGACCGCGAGAGCGTGGTGGTGGAGTTCAGGTGGGCGAACGCCGACGCCGGCGCCGGATCGGTCAGGTCGTCGGCGGGGACGTAGATCGCCTGCACGGAGGTGACCGAGCCGTTGCGGGTCGAGGTGATCCGCTCCTGGAGCTGGCCCATCTCCGACTCGAGGGTCGGCTGGTAGCCGACCTGCGAGGGCATCCGGCCTAGCAGCGCCGAGACCTCCGAGCCCGCTTGGACGAAGCGGAAGGTGTTGTCGATGAACAGCAGCACGTCTTGGCCCTCCTGATCGCGGAAGTACTCCGCCATCGTCAGGCCCGAGAGCGCGACCCGCATCCGGGCACCGGGCGGCTCGTTCATCTGACCGAACACGAGCATCGTCTTGTCCAGGACTCCGGACTCCTTCATCTCGAGCCACAGGTCGTTGCCCTCGCGCGAGCGCTCGCCGACGCCGCAGAACGCCGACAGGCCGCCGTGCTCCTGGGCGAGGTTGTGGATCAGCTCCTGAATAATCACCGTCTTGCCCACCCCGGCGCCCCCGAAGAGACCGACCTTGCCCCCCTTGGCGTAGGGCGCCAGCAGGTCGATGACCTTGATCCCGGTCTCGAACATCTCGGTGGTCGGCGTCAGCGCCTCGATCGTCGGCGCCTCGCGGTGGATCGGCCAGCGCTCGACGTCCTCGCCGATCGGATCCCCGAAGTCGATCGGCTCACCGAGCAGGTTGAAGATCCGGCCGAGCGTCTCGCGGCCGACCGGCACCGTGATCGGACCGCCGGTGTCGATCACCTCGGAGCCGCGCGCGAGCCCGTCTGTGGTGTCCATCGCCACCGCCCGCACGCGGTCGTCGCCGAGGTGCTGCTGGACCTCGCAGACGAGGAACTCGGCGCTCGCGCCGGCGATGTCCTCGTCCTCCTCCGAGCGCGCCTCCTCGGGCCGCTTGACCGTGATCGCGTGGTTGATCTCGGGCAGCGTGTCGGGGAACACGGCCTCGATCACGACCCCTTGGATCTCGACGATCGTGCCGGTGTTCTGTTTGGTCTCGGTCGGGGTGGTTTCTTGTTCGGATGTGGCTGACATGTCTTCTCCTAGATCGGCGCGTTTCCGGGGCGCTAGCCGAGCCCTTCGGCGCCGGCGACGACTTCCATGATCTCCTGGGTGATCTCCGCCTGGCGAGCGCGGTTCATCTCCAGCGTGTAATCCTCGATCAGCGCGCTGGCGTTCTCCGAGGCGTTGCGCATCGCCGTCATCCGCGCTCCGTGCTCGGAGGCACTTGACTCGAGCAGCGCCCGGTAGATCGAGATCTCGACGTAGTCTGGCACCAGCCGCTTGAGGATCTCCTCGGGGTCGGGCTCGTACTCGACCAGCGCCTGGTGCTCGGAGCCCTCGCCCCGCTCGTCCTGCCGGGGATCGTCCTGCTCGTCCTCGTCCACGAGCACCGTCGCCCGCTGCAGCGGCAGCAGCGTCTCGCGCCGCACCACCTGCGACAGGGGAGACACATACCCGTTGTAGAAGATCTCCACCTGGTCCACCTCGTCGTCGACGTAGCCCGCCATCAGGCGCTCGGCGATCCGGCGGGCGTCGGCGTAGGAGGGGCGGTCGGTGAAGCCGGTAAAGCTCTCGGCGGGCTCATAGCCGCGGAACGCCAGCGACGACGCGGGACGCCGGCCCGAAGCAAAAAATGCCGGCGCGCGCCTCTCGGCGCTGTGCTCGCGCGCGGCCGCGACGCCGGCGCGGACCGCGTTTGAGTTGAACGCTCCCGCGAGGCCGCGATCTCCGGCCACCACGAGTAGCCCGACCGTCTCAACGTGATCGTGCTCGATCAAGATCGGCAACCTGGGCACGTCGCCGGCGGCTTGTGCCGCCTGGCGGGTCATGCGCCGGATCGCGTCCGCGTAGGGCCGCAGCGACTCGATCCTCTGCTCGGCGCGCCGCAGCCGGGCGGCGGCGACCATCTCCATCGCCCGAGTGATCTTCTGGATGTTCTTGACCGCGCTGATGCGGTTGCGAACGTCTCGCTGCGAGGTTGCCATGGGGTCCTATTAGGCCGCCCTGGCCTCATCCTCGAGCGGAAGGCCCTCCTCGTCGAGGTCGTAGCCGAAGTCCTCGGCGAACTGCCCCACGACCTTGTCGAGCTGGGACTGCGTCTCGTCGCTCCAGTCGCCGCCGGCGATCCTCTTGGTCAGCTCGGGCTCGTTGCCGCTCACGTGCTCGACCAGATCGCCGAGGAACTTCGGGACCTTGTCGACGTTGATCCGGTCGACGTAGCCGTTGGTCGCCGCGTAGATCTGCACGACCTGATCCTCGATTGGCATGGGATGGCGCTCGGCCTGGTTGAGGGTCCTCACGAGCCGCTCGCCCCGAGCCAGGGACCGCCTGGTGTCGGCGTCGAGGTCTGAGCCGAACTGCGAGAAGGCCTCGAGATCGCGGTACTGCGACAGCTCCAGCTTGAGCGTTCCGGCGACCTTTCGCATCGGCGCGACCTGGGCGTTGCCGCCGACGCGGGAGACCGAGATCCCGACGTTGATCGCCGGCCGCACGCCAGAGTAGAAGAGCTTGGGCTCGAGGAAGATCTGGCCATCGGTGATCGAGATCACGTTGGTCGGGATGTACGCCGACACGTCGCCGGCCTGCGTCTCGATCACCGGTAGCGCCGTCAGCGAGCCGCCACCGAGGTCGTCGTTGAGCTTGACCGCGCGCTCGAGCAGCCGCGAGTGCAGGTAGAACACATCGCCCGGGTAGGCCTCGCGACCCGGCGGACGCCGCAGCAGCAGCGACATCTGCCGGTAGGCGTAGGCGTGCTTGGTCAAGTCGTCGTAGATCGCCAACGCTGCCTTTCCGTTGTAGAGGAAGTGCTCGCCCATGGCGCAGCCGGCGTAGGGCGCGAGGAACTTGATCGGCGCCGACTCGTCGGCGGCGGCCATCACGATGATCGTGTTGTCGAGAGCGCCGGCCTCCTCGAGGACATTGGCGAGCTGCACCACAGCCGCCTTGCGCTGCCCGATCGCGACATAGACGCAGATCAGATCGCGGTCCTTGTTGTTGATGATCGCGTCGATCGCGATCGAGGTCTTGCCGGTCTGGCGGTCGCCGATGATCAGCTCGCGCTGGCCCCGGCCGATCGGGATCATCGAATCGATCGCCTTCAGGCCGGTGAGCATCGGCTCGGTGACCGGCTGGCGCTGGACCACGCCGGGCGCCTTGTGCTCGGCGGGGCGCAGCTCAGAGGTGTCGATCTCGCCCTTGCCGTCCAGCGGGTTGCCGAGCGGGTCGACGATCCGGCCGAGCAGGGCCTCGCCGACTGGGATCTCGAGCAGGCGCCCGGTGCGCTTGACCGTGTCGCCCTCGACGATCTGCTCCCAGGGCCCGAACAGCACCGCGCCGACGTTGTCTGATTCGAGGTTCAGGGCCAGGCCGGTGACGTCATTGGGCAGGTCGAGCATCTCGAAGGACATGCAGTCCTCGAGGCCATGGATGCGGCAGATGCCGTCGGCGACCGAGAGGACGGTCCCGACCTCGGTCAGCTCCGCGCTCGACGTGTCGAGGCCCTCGATCCGGCTCTTAAGGATTGAGGTGATCTCATCGGGCTTGATCTGCATCGCAATCTTGGCTCCCTTGTGGCGCGGCGGGCCTAGGCCTGCGCGACTTGCTTTCTAAGTTGTTCGAGTCGGTTCTTGATCGAGGCGTCGAGGATCACGTTTCCGACCCTGAGGACAACGCCTCCGAGGATGTCTGGATCGACGACGCTGGAGACCTCGACCTCGCGGTCCACCTGCTCACCAATCCGCCGGCCGAGGCTGTCCACGACCGCGCGGTCCAGTTCGATCGCACTGGTGACGGAGACCGGCAGCCGGCGCCGCTCCTTCTCCCAGAGCGTGTCGAAGTCGGTCCGGATCCGGAAGATGACCGGCATCCGGTGGCGTTCGATCAGGGCCTGCAGGAAATTGAGCACGGCGGGGTCGACGTCCTGGAGGGCACGCTCCAGACCGTCCTTCTTCTCCGGGACCGAGAAGTAGGGCGAAAAGAAGAAGACCGCCAGGTCACGGTTCTCGTGCATGGCGTCGGCGAAGGCGCCGAGCTGCTCGCGCACCTCGTCCAGCGCGTCGCGTTCGACGGCAACATCGAACAGGGCGCGCGCGTACACCTGGGCGATCTCCTCCACCTGGTTACCTCTGGCCCTCGGCCGAGCTCAGCGCGCTGAAGTCCAGCTCGGACAAGGCGTCGTCGACCAGCCGGCGCTGATCCTCTTCGGTCAGCGTCTTGCGGGTCACCTTCTCGGTCGCCATCACGGTCAGGTCGGCGACCTCGCGGCGGATCTCCTGGATCGCCCGGCGGGTCTCTGACTCGATGTCGCGCCGAGTCTGCTCCATCATCTGGTCGCGCTTGGCCTTGGCCTCGGCCTCGGCGTCGCGCTCGTGGGTCTCGGCCGTCTTACGGGCGCGACCGACGATCTCGTCCGCCTGCCCGCGCGCTTCCTTGAGCCGCTCGCGGTATTCGGCCAGGAGCTGGTCGGCCTCGGTCCGCGTCCGATCGGCGGCGTCGATCGAGTCCTCGATCGACTTTTGACGCCGGTCCAGCGCTTCGGTGATCCGCGGGAAGGCGAGCTTGGCCAGCACGTACATGGAGATGCCGAACAGCAGCAGCGTCCACACCATCAGCCCGACGTTGGGTGAGATCAGGAAGGAGCCGCTGGAGGCGGCGGGAACGGTGACGGGCGTCATCTACTTGAGCACGTAGGAGATCAGCCCGGCCACCAGGCCGTAGAAGAAGCAGGCCTCGGTGAGGGCGAAGCCGAGCCACTGGATGCTGGTGATCTCGTCCCGCATCTCCGGCTGGCGGGTAACGGCCTCGATGACCTGGCAGAAGATGCGGCCGCTGCCGACCCCGTCGCCAATGGCGCCGAGGCCACCGCCGATCCCGATACCGAGTCCCGCCCCGACCCCGGACGAGGCCGCAAACGAGATTATGTGTGTAAGCACTTGAGCTCAGCTCCTTCTGTGTTAGTGATGAGTGACCGCGCCACCCAGGTAAATGGCAGCGAGGGTCGCGAAGATGAAGGCCTGGAGGGTGGCGATGAGGACCAGCTCGAACATGTAGACGGCGATCCCGATCGGCAGTGTGAACCAGCCCAGGAACGTCAATCCGAGAATGACCGCGAGGCCGCCGGCCATGAACAGGATGATCATGTGGCCGGCGAGGATGTTGGCGAACAGCCGGATGGTCAGCGACACCAGCCGCATGAAGGTTGAGATCACTTCGAGCGGGCCGATCAGGAGCAGCATCGGGCCGTGCACGCCGGCCGGGATCAGGCTCTTGAGGTAGCCGATCGGTCCGTGCGCGCGAATGCCCTCAAAATTGAAGGCGAAGAACACGATCAAGGCCAGCACGAGGGGGACCGACACGTTGGCCGTCGCCGCGTACAGGGCGAAGGACGGTATGTGGGCACCGAAGATGTTGAAGGTCTCCTCGGAGTTGGTCGGCAGCGGCAGGTAGCCGATCAGGTTGCAGAACCAGATGAACAGGAACAGGGCGCCCAGGAACGGAAACCACTTGGCCGCCATCGAATCGTCCATGTTGCCGCGCGTGATGTTGTCGCGCATCAACGAGTACAGCACCTCCACGGCGGTCTGCACCCGGTTGGGGCGGGTGTGCATCCGGCGCGAGATCCAGACCATCGTGCCCACGGTCGCGATCGCGGCCAGGAACAGGTAGACGACGGCGCGGTTGATGCTGAACACGCCGAGATGGACCCAGTCGGTGAGCTTGAACTCATTCTGGATCTGGAAGGCGTTGTTCTTGTGCCCGAAGCCGAAGATGATCACCAGCAGCGCGATCACCAGCACGTAGAAGCCAGCGATGCCGAGCAGCAGCTTGCGGCGCTGGCTCATCGTGACCTCGGGCGGTTGGCGGCCGAGAGGCCGAGCGCGATCGTGAAGGACAGGACGATGACCACGAGCGCGGTCAGGCCGTCGCCCTGGCTCGACCCGCGGGCGACGATCACGGCCAGCGCGAGTCCGAACAGGCGGGCGAACATGAAGGCCATCCGGATCGTGATCTGCCGGCTGGCCTCCGGGGCCGCTTGCACCATCCGCTCGGCGCCGACGCCGACGGCGCGCAGCGCGACCCAGGCGCCGGCGGCGACCAGGTACCCGAGTGCGGGCACGCCGATCAGCAGCATGATTGGCGCGGCGACGACCACTAGGACCACGTCGAAGAAGCGAAGCGCGGGCATGGTCGGCTCAGCAGGGGCGGCGGCGCTCAGCGACACCGCGGATCCCCGGGGGTGTTATCTGATCGCCGGTGGTAGGCGATCGGCTCATCGTCAAGTTGTCGGCTGAAGCTGATCAAGCTGAGTTCCTCGGGCCGGAGGGCCGCCTAGGCTATCGGCGCGACGACGCAGGCGTCGCGTGTAAAGAAGGTCCGTAGCCGGCACGTCCAGGACCGGCGTGGTCCGTGGAAGTCGACTACGTTAGTGAGAGGTTAGCGGGCTCGCGACGCGGGGGGCACCGCGAGGGCACGCGCTCGTCCAGGAAGCCGGGCTTGTAGAGCTGACCCTCAGCCCACAGCGCCGCGATGCCCGCCCGCGGCAGGCCGAAAGTACCGTCGTAGACGAGGTAGCGAGGCTCCCAGCGCGGGAAGAACTTGGCGTTGAAGCGGTACAGGCTCTCGATCTGAAAGAAGCGATTTCCGAGCGTGACGATCTTGCCCAGCACCCGTTCGGAGCGTTTCTCGGGACTGTGAATCCATTTCGCAAAGGCAGCGAAGTTGAGAGAGATTTCCTTAATGCCCCGCTCGCGCAGAAGCTCGGCCGCCTTGACGACCATGAACTCGGTCAGGCCGTTGGGCGTGCCGGGATCCCGGCGCATGAAGGACAGGGACATCGTGGCGCGGCCGGAGCAGGGGACGAAGTGCAGCACGCCGCGCACGGGGCGGGCGGGATCGGATTCATCGCGAGCCAGCAGGATCAGGGTCTGGTCACCGTGGGGTCCGTCGATCGAATCCATGGCCATCGAGAAGCCGCGCTCCGGGGCCCCCTCGCGGCCACGCTCGAGCACCCCCTCGACGGCCCGGCCGGTCTCGGCGTCGAGCTCGGCCACGCCAAGCAGCTCAGCTGCATAGCCGGCCTTGCCGAGCCGGCTGACCGACTGGCGCACCTTGCGGATCGGCCGGCCTTCGAGCGAGAACCGTTCGAGATCGAGCAGCGCCTCGTCGCCGAGGTAGATCGTCTTGAGGCCGAGCTCCTGATAGAGCGGGCACACGCGGGCGCTGGCGCCGACCGCGCCCAGCCTGAGGCCGCGGGCGCGGGCAAAGGTCTGGAGCTCGGCCAGCAGGGGCCGGAAGGCGCCGTCGGGGCCGACCGGGTCGCCCGACAGCAGGAGCACGCCGTTCTCGATCCGGTAGCCGACGAAGGCGCGACCACCGGAGCCGAAGAAGTAGTGCTGGTCGGCCCGCAGCTTGAAGAAGGACAGCGTGTCGGTGCCGTGGGCGCGGACCAGCTCGGCCGCCGCCCGCCGCGAGCTCGGACCGGGCAGCGCCTTGGGCGCGGCCAGCGGCCGGAAGACCACGTAGGCCATGGCCAGCAGGGTTCCCAGCTCGATCAGATGGACGCTCAGCGGCAGCCACAGGAAGCGGTGGTGCAGGAAGATCGCCTGGTGATGAAAATGGATCGGGCCGCGGCTGCGCCCGAGCAGCAGGTCGCCGGTCTCGCGTATCACCGAGCTCAACGAGGGATGTCCCTCTGAGGCCCAGGCCGCCACCGCGGTCACGCCCAGGGCGATGGCCCCCAGCAGGGGGACCCGCCAGATGGCCGAGCGCAGGGTCAGGTCGTCGTGGTCAACCTCGAACGCGGCCCGTGAGGAGATCAGCCCGAAGGCCACCACCCAGGTGATCACCGACTCCTCGAAGTCAAGGCCCTTGAGCAGGTCGAACAGGCCGAGGATCAGCATCAGTCCGACCGCCACCCGCCAGGCCCGGTGCCGGCGCTTGGCCAGGTAGGGCGCCACCAGGAGCAGGGCGAGGCCGGTCGGCAGCGCGAAGGCATGGAACAGGCGCACGGCCTCGACGGGCTCGACGTCGAGCAGGAGATGGCCCCGCCACTTGATCGCGGGCGTGAGCGCCGAGGCGACGTTGATGAGACCGATCAGCGCCGCCGCCACGGCGGCCAGACGCGGCGTGAAACGCACGGAGTGTCGTCGAAACAGGTTCATAGGGGGCAATACGGCCGGTTAGCCTCGCGGCGTGGGACGATAAGTCGGTTGCGGCGGCACCACGGACCGGCGTCAGTAAGCAAATTACCGCGGCGCCGGTGGTTGGTTACGTGCTCATCGGCCGCAATCCTGCTCGGCGCAGCCCCCGCCGACGTGCGCTCAGCCGCTGTCGACCTCCCGCGCGGGCACCGAGAGGCTCCCTGGTAAGTAGCCGCTTTTGGGCCGATCGGCCGCGGTCGCGGGGAGCCATTGGGCGAGGAGCAGAGCCAGCAGCGGGAAAACTGCCACGAGCTCGAACACCGAGCGAAGTCCATCGGCGTCGGCCAGCAGCCCGAGCAGGGGCGCGCCGACCCCGCCGAGGCCGATCGAAAGGCCGATCGTCACTCCGGAGGCCACCCCGATCCGCGCGGGCAGGTACTCCTGGCCCATCACGATCGTGACCGCGAAGGTGGCGATCGTGGCGGCACCGGCCAGGGCCGCGAAGACGATCGCCAGCGCCGGTCCGGAGAGCAGGAAGCCAACGATCAGCTCGGGCAGCAACAGCATCGAGGTCCGCAGCACGGCGCGGCGGCCGAAACGGTCAGCGAGGCGACCGCCGACCAGCGTCCCGACCGCCCCACCGACCAGCATCGCGGTCAGCGCGGCGCTGCCCACCGTCTTGCTCGTGTGCAGATCGCGGATGAAGTACAGGGGGATGAAGGTGACAAGGCCGAAGTAGACAAACGAGCGCAGCGCGATGACCAGAGCGAGGATCGCGAACGGCCCCCAGGCGTCCTGGCTGGCCTGGCGCTGGACCCGGCCACCGATGAGATCGCACCGGAAGGCCCTCAGGCGCGGGAGCTCGTGGACCAGGACCAGGCCCATCAGCCCGGTCGGGACGATCAAGAACAACGTGCCCGAGAGCCCGAAGGCCAGGACCAGGGGCGTGACCAGCACCGGGCCCAGCGCAAAGCCGACGTTGCCGCCAACGCTGAACAGGCTCATCCCGCTCGAGCGGCGGTCCCCCGAAACGTAGTTGGCAAACCGCGAGGCCTCGGGGTGGAAGGCGGCCACCCCGAGCCCGCTGACCAGGACGGCGACGAAGGTCACGCTGTAGTTGGGCGCAATCCCGACCAGGCCGACCCCGACCCCGCCCAGTACCGGCCCGATCGGCATCAGCCACGGCAACGATCGCCGGTCGGAGATGTGGCCGAACAGCGGCTGGATGACCGAGCTCGAGATCGTGGCCGCCAGGATCAGCGCCGAAGCGCTGGCGTAATTGAGGTGGTCGCGGACGATCAGGAAGGGGAGCAGGGCGGGGATCGCTCCCTGGGCGACGTCGGTGAACAGATGTCCGGCCGACAGCATGGCCATCGGCCGCCGGCTGACCCCGGCGCCCGCCTGAGACCCGTCCGGGGCCGCCGCCGCCACCGCGCTCATCGCGAGTTTTCGCGCAAGCGCTGTTGGACGAGCTTCTGCTTGGCCTCGAGCTCGTCGCGCAGCTCGCCCAGTTCGCCGAGCCGCCCGTAGACCAGCTCCAGCTGGGTGCCGATGTGCTTCTGCAGTTCCTCGAGGATGCGACCGCGCTCGGCCGGCTGCTCGGTTTGGTGGTACTCACGGCGCAGGTGGGCCCGGGCGCTCTCGGCCTCGAGCAGCTGGGCGAGCTGCTCCAGGGAGAGCCCGAGCAGATCGCGCAGCCGCACGATCTCGCGCAGCCGCTCGATGTCGGCTTCGGTGTAGCAGCGGTGCTGGCCCTGGGTGCGATCGGAGGCGCTGCCCAGAAGACCGATCTCCTCGTAGTAGCGGATCGTCCGCGGCGTGGTCCCCGTCAGCTCGGCGAGCTCGCCGATCCGCACCGTGGGCTGCGCAGTGGCGCTCATGAGGCCACCGCCTCGGGCTCGCGGCGCCGGTTGACCGCCGGCACGGGCTGACCGGGCCGGATGTCCTTGGGCCGGGCGGCCGAGATCACCGCGCCGACCACCGAAACGGCGGCCAGGCACCAGAGGGCGACGTGCATGTTGGAGATGAACGGGGTCAGCTGGGCGTTGGAGATGTGGTTGGCCAGACCCGAGAAGACCGAGAGCAGGACGTGCTTGGGCACCGAGGAGGTGACCACCGCGAGCACGAAGGCGATCGAGATGACCGCGCCCGTGTTCTGGACCAGGACCCGCGCGCCCGCGGCGATGCCGCGGCGATGCGCGGCCACGGCGCCCATCATCGCGGCGGTGTTGGGAGAGTTGAACATGCCCGAGCCGATTCCGACGATGAACATGTAGGCACAGGGCCAGACGTAACTGGTGTTGCGCCCCAGCGTGGTCATCAGGGCCAGACCGACCGCGGTGACCAGCATCCCGAGCACGGCCAGCGTCCGCGAGCCCCGCCGGTCAGCCCAGACCCCGGCCAGCGGCGAGGCGATCAGCATCCCCACGGCGAGCGGGGCGAGCTTGATGCCGGCCAGGATCGGGGAGTTGCCCTGCACGCCCTGGAAGTAGAAGACGAACACGAACATGAGCGCAAAGCGCGCCAGCCCGTTGGCAAAGGCGGCACCCGAGGCGGTTGAGAACAGCCGCTGGGAGAAGATGCTCAGGTCGAGCATCGGGGACTTGTGGCGACGCTCGATCAGCACGAAGGCCGGGAGCAGGATGGCGGCGACGATCAGGCTGGGGATGACCAGCGACGAGGTCCAGCCCGACAGGCCGCCCTTGGAGATGCCATAGACGAGGCCGGTCAGGCCGATCAGGAAGGTGATCGTGCCCAGGTAATCGAACGATCGGTCCTCCGAGCGGCCGGACACCTCATGCAGGATCAGGGCGCCCCAGAGGCTGCCCGCCAGTCCGAAGGGGACGTTGAACCAGAACACCCAGTGCCAGCTGATCGCGACCAGGGCGCCGCCCAGCACCGGGCCGATTACCAGCCCGACGGCCGCGACCATCGTGTTGGTCCCCATCGCCAGACCGAGCTGCTCCTTGGGGAACGCGTCGGTGACGATCGCCGCCGAGTTCGCGAACAAAAAGGCGCCGCCGATGCCCTGCAGGATTCGCCACAGGATCAGCTCGGTCCCGCTGCCGGCAAAGCCGGCGCCCAGCGACGCGGCGGCGAACAGCACGAAACCCCATACGTAGGCCTTCTTGCGCCCGAACTGGTCTGAGAGTCGCCCCGCGCTGAGCACCAGCACGGTCGAGGCGATCATGTAAACGAGGATCACCCAGACGAGCTCGAGCAGGCTGGTGTGGAGGCTGCGCTCGAGGTCGGGCAGGGCGATGATCAGCGTGCCCGAGTTGATCGTCGCGAGCAGCATGCCCAGCGACGTACACGAGAGCGCCCACCACTTGTAGGAGTCATGATCGGCGTGAACTCCGATCCGCCGATTTCGGCGCTCATCCGCCGGGGGGGCTTGGAGGGCTGTCAAGGACGACCACCTTCTTCCTTCTCCGAAATCTGATTCTTACGTAAGCGTAAGAATAGCACGGTTGCCGCGACCATGCTCGCTCGGTGGGCGGCGAATCGCTCAGGTCTCGAACGCGGCCACGATGGCCAGGATCACGAAGGCCGAGATCAGCGCCGCCCCCTCGAACGGCGTCGCCTCACCGTCGCCGGTGATCTGCCAGACGATCACCGAGGTGCCCAGCAGCGCGCCGGTGTAGACGGGCGCCAGCGCGAAGGTCAGCGTGGTCGCGGTCAGCAGCGAGACCAGGACCAGGAGCGGGAACAGAAAGGCCGCGACCTGCGCGATCGAGTTCTTGACCACCGAGATGGCCAGCTCCGATTGGCCTTTGGCGGCCAGGACGACGCCCACGGCATGTTCGACCGCGTTGCCCGCCGTGGCGACGATGACCAGCCCGGCGAACGAGCGTGAGATCCCCAACGTGTGGATGGTCGGCGTGAGCGCGTGCACAAACCAGTCCGAGACGAACGCCGAAGCGACCCCGGCCACGATCAGCAGCGTGAGGCTGACTCCAGTCGGCAACCGGGGGGCGCCACCGGTGCTCTCGCCGCCCGCCGAGCTGGCCAGGTATTGGCGCACCCAGAACAGGTAGACGGCGAGGATGGCCAGCGCGCTGACGATCGAGATCGTCTGGATGTGATGGCTGGCCGGGTCGTGGGCGGAGTCGGCCAGGCCCACGAGGACGATGATGAAGCTCGTGATCAGCAACAGGGTCGCGGTGTCGTTGGGCAGTCGGGGGCTGAAGCGCATCACGCGGTCGGGTGACTTCAGCGCGCCGGCGACGATGACCAGCCCGAGGACGAGCAGCGCGTTGACCAGGATCGAGCCGAGGATCGCGGTCTGGGCGACGATCTTCTGACCGGCGTTCAGCGCGAACAGGACGACGAAGAACTCGGGCAGGTTGCCCAGGGTCGACTGCAGCAATCCGGTGGCGGCGGCGCCGAACCGGTGGCCGACCTGCTCGGTGGAGAAGGAGACGATCCAGGCGCCGCCGGCCAAGGCGACGCCGGCCAGCACGAAGGCGACCACCGATGAGATCCCGCTCACGTAGCGGGCGACCCCGGCCAGGAGAGTAAGCGCAGCGACCAAGACCAGGCCGATGCGCTCGAGGCGTGACAGACCGGAGAGCAGCGCTATCCCACCCTGTCCCGATCCTCGGTCCCGGCGTCGACGCGGTCAAACTCGCCTGTCTCGAGGTCATGCTCCACCTGATCGTCGATCTCGTGCTCGGTCGCCGCGGGGTCGGTGCGGCGCAGCTCGATCGTCCGCAGGCCCCTGAATTTGAAGATCTCGAGCACGTAGACCAGGTAGATGCTCGCCGCCACACACACGGCGCCAAGTGCGACCAGGACGATCATCCAGCCCAGCTGGCCACGATGATGATGGCCGATCAGCCGCAGCGCCACCGCCAGGCCGCCCATCAGCAGCGTCCACGTGTAGAGGTAGGCGACTGTCTTGCGTTGCGAGAAGCCGATCCTCGCCATCCGATGGTGAAAGTGGTTGGCGTCCGCCGCCCAGGGTTTGCGGCGGTACTTCAGGCGCTTGGCGATCACGAAGCTGGTGTCAAGAAACGGAATCGCCAGCACGACCAGCGGCACGACCAGGGCGACCACAGCATTGGTCTTGAGTGATCCGACCACGGCCGCGACGCCGAGCAGGTACCCGAGCAGGTTGGCCCCGGCGTCGCCCATGAATACCGAGGCGGGATAGAAGTTGTGAAACAGGAACCCGAGCGCCGCCCCCGCGGTCAGCGCGGCCAGGATCGCGGCCCCGGTGACGTCGAGGTCGGTGGCGATGATGGCAAATGCGATGCCGTCGATCGTGCACACACCCGCGGCCAGCCCGTCCACCCCGTCGGAGAAGTTGACCACGTTCATCATTCCCACCAACCAGATCACCGTCAGCACGCCGCCCGTGTTGGGGAACTGCAGGGGGCCTAGGAACGGGACCGTCACGTCGGTGACCACCGCGCCGGCCTCCACCGCGATCACCGCAGCGGCGATCTGCCCGGCCAGCTTTACGATCGGGTGCAGCGGCCGGGTGTCGTCGATCGCTCCCACCAGCGCGATCAGACAGGCGCCGGCGACCACCCACCACGTCTCGACCGTCCCGCCCGGACCCGATTTTCCAACCGTCGGGGGCAGTGTGATCTTGGCCGGCATCCAGATCGCCGCCGCCACCAGCACGGCGGCGAGGATGGCCAGGCCGCCCAGCAGGGGGGTTTCTCGCCAAGCCAGCCCGCGCTCGCGGGGAATGTCGACGGCGCCGACCCGCCGCGCCAGCCGCGCGGCCAGCGGCGTCGCGGCCGCCGAGACCACCAGTGCCGCCAAGAAGGAGAGGACTGCATCCCAGTAGGGCATGCCCGACAAAGCATGCCAGCCCGGCCCGACTGCAGCCCTCCGGCTCGCCGTGAGGTCAGCCGACCAGCGGCCCCGCGGCCAGTGCCCCCGCAGCCATTGCCCCCGCGGCCGGTGCCCCCGCAGCCCGTGCCCCCGCAGCCATTGCCCCCGCAGCCAGCGCCTGCCCGATCCTCACCACCAGCGCCACCACCCGTCCGGGAGCTGGCGCCAGGTCACGCGCAGCACCCGGTAGCCGGCCGCGAGCAGCAGCTGGTCACGCCGGCGGTCACGCTCCAAGGCGGCCTCCCGCCCGCCGCCGAGATTTTATACCCCGAGCCCTCCCCTTCCCCGTCGCCGTTTGTCTCCACTTCCGTCACGAAGTTGGCACTCGGACGGCACAAAGTCCGGCGCGGGTGACGGGCGGGAGGGGAGCGCGGCGCGGCTAGACCGCAGCCGGGGTCCCGAGCTCCGCATACAGCGGATACCGCTCGGCGATTACCCGCACGCGCTCGGCGAGCTCGGAACGCACATCTTCAAAGGAGCCGTCGGGATGAAGGGTCGAGGCGATTACCCGCCCCACTTCGACGAAGTCATCCACGCCCAGACCCCGGGTGGCCAGGGCCGGGCTGCCGATCCGCAGACCCGAGGATACCGCCGGGGGCCGCGGATCAAAGGGGACCGCGTTGCGGTTGACCGTGATGCCGATCGAGTGGAGGCGATCCTCGGCCTGCTTGCCGTCCAACGAGGACTCACGGAGGTCGACCAGTGCCAGGTGGACGTCGGTGCCCCCGGTCAGAACCGAGACGCCACCTCCGGCGTCCAACAGCTCGGCGGCGACCGCGCGGGCGCCGGCCAGCGTGCGCTCCTGGCGCTCGCGGAAAGCATCCGAAGCGGCGATACGCAGGGCTACCGCTTTGCCGGCGATAATGTGCTCGAGCGGACCGCCCTGCTGCCCGGGGAAGACGGCGGAGTCGATCTTCTTGGCGTACTGCTCCGTACAGAGGATCATGCCCCCGCGGCCCCCGCCGATCGTCTTGTGGATCGTGGTCGCGACCACGTCGGCCACCGGCACCTGGGAGGGGTGCAGCCCGGCGGCGACCAGGCCGGCGAAGTGGGCCATGTCGACCATCAGGTAGGCGCCGACCGAGTCAGCGATCTCCCGGAACCGCGCGAAGTCGAGCCGACGCGGGTAGGCCGACCAGCCGGCGACGATCATCTTCGGCCGGTGCTCCTCGGCGAGCCGCTGGACCTCGTCCATGTCGATGAGCGAGGTCTCGCGATCGACGTGGTAGGCGACGATGTTGTAGAGCCGGCCCGAGACGTTGAGCTTCATCCCGTGCGAAAGGTGGCCGCCGTGGGCCAGCTCGAGGCCCATGATCGTGTCCCCCGGCGCCAGCAGCGCGTGGTACACGGCGGTGTTGGCCTGGGCGCCGGCGTGAGGCTGGACGTTGGCGTGCTCGGCGCCGAACAGCGCCTTGGCCCGATCGATGGCCAGCTGCTCGGCCACGTCCACGTGCTCACAGCCGCCGTAATAGCGCCGGCCCGGATAGCCCTCGGCGTACTTGTTGGAGAGCACCGAGCCCTGGCATTCGAGCACCGCCACGGGGGCGAAGTTCTCCGAGGCGATCATCTCCAGCGTCTGCTGCTGGCGATCGAGTTCGAGTGCCAGGATCTCGGCGATCTCGGGATCGACCTCGGCCAGCGGGCGGTTGAAGAAGTCCGGCGGCAGCGCGGCGCTCACAGGACGGCGAATAGTAGCGGCGCGCGCGGAGCCCAGGCGATCAATCGTGGGCCCGGTCGGCGCTGATCACCGCCAGGTCGCGGTGCCTCCACAGCACGCGCGCAGCAAACCCGGCCTCACCCAACCACCGGAGCTGATCGACCAGCGGACTGGGCCGGTCGAACTCGGGTGTCAGGGAGGTGACGGCGTCGGCGGGATCCTCGGGGACGATCACGTCGCCGAGCACGAATCGCCCCCCGCTCCCCAGCACCCCCGCCACCCGCGCGAACAGGTCACGCTTGGCCTCCCCGTCGAGGTGGTGCACGCACAGGGCGCTGGCCACCAGATCAAAGGGGCCGTCGGGGAGCGGCTCCTCCAGGCGAGCGACCCGCAGCTGCACCCGATCGCCCGGGAGGCGCAATCGAGCTTCGCCGAGCATTGCCGAGCTCTCGTCGAGGCCGACCAGTTCCGCTTCGGGATGGCGCTCGAGCAGCGCCGCAGCGGTCTCCCCGGTCCCGGTCCCCAGCTCGAGGACCCGGCGCGCGCCGGCGCCGCTGGCTTGCGCCACCTCGGCCTGGAAGCGTTCGTAGACCGGGATGTCGGTCCGGATCATATCTGCGTAACCGGAGGGATCGAAGTGAAACTGGCCGGCCAGGGCGCCCGCCACCGAGTCCGCCGCCACTGCACCCGGCCGAAGAATGCGCCACTCGTTCTCTTCCTCATAAGCCCGCAGGTCCACCACGGTTGAGGCCGTGCCCGGCAGCCGGCCCCCGTCGATCAACAGGTCGGCCGCCCGCTGGATCGAGGTCGGGACTTCCGCCAGCTCCCGCGCCTCGGGACCGCCGGCGAGATTGGCGCTGGACTGCAGCACCGGCCAACGCACCCCAGCCAGGGCCGGCAGCACCGGAATCCGCAGACCCAGAGTCAGCGGATCGGCGCCGCACGCGAGCGCAAAGCGCAGCCCGGGGTTGGGCACCAGCACCGTGACCGCGCCGGGCAGCATCCGCTGCAGCGCCGCGCGGGTCCGGGGGCCGAGCTCGGGCATGGCCTCGAAGGCCAGCGAGACGTCGAAGAACATGACCGCGGAGGGCTTATCGAGCCGCCGGCGCTTGAGTCGATAGAGGCGCTCCACGGCCGCCCGGCTCTGCGCGTCGCAGGCCAGGCCGTAGACCGTGTCCGAAGGGAACACGGCCACCCCGCCGACCGACACGCAGCGCGCAAAGGCGGCGGCGTCGACCGGCGCAGTCACAAGCGCCGCCCGACCACCACTCGGTCCCGGCCGGCCAGGTCAGCGAGGCGCTCCACCGTCGCAAAGCCCGCGTCGGCGACCAGTCCCGCCACCTCGTGTGCCTGCTCGGACCCGACCTCGAGGGCCAGCAACGCCGGCATCGGCGGCCGCGTCAGCGACACCGGCATCGGCGGCGACGCCGGCGGCGCGGGGCCGAGGGCCGTGACGGCCGCGATCAGGCGCCGGATCAGATCGAGTCCGTCGCCACCGGCGAAGAGCGCCCGGGCCGGCTCCCAGCGAGCGATCTCGGGCGCCAAGGAAGTTCCGTCCGGAACGTAGGGTAAATTGGCCAATATCGCGTCACAGGGCTTGTCGTCGAGCATGTCCGCTGGCGCGAAACCGACCTCAAGCCCCAGCCGGGCCGCGTTGCTCCGCGCGATCTCGACTGCGCCTGAGTCGATGTCCACTCCGCGCACCCGCAAGTCTGGGCGCTCGTCGGCCAAGGCGAGCGCCACAGCACCGCTGCCGGTCCCGACGTCGAGCACGCGCGCGCCGGCCGGCAGCGTCAACCCGACCTCGACCAGCAGCTCGGTCTCCGGGCGCGGGATCAACACCCGGCGGTCGAGCTGCAGGGTGAGACGGCGAAAGTCGCGCCGGCCGAGGATGTAGGCCACCGGCTCGCGGGCTTGGCGGCGAGCCAGCAGCGACTCAAACCGCTCCCAGGCCGACGGCGCCAGCAGCTCAGAACGATCCATCACCAGCCGCTCGCGACCCACACCGAGGATCTCGGCCAACAGCAGCTCGGCGTCCAGCCGCGGCGAATCGCAGCCCGCCGCAGCCAGCCGGTCCCGGCCGGTCGCGACGGCCATGCCCACCGGCCCGCGACCGAGAACTCCAGTCCCACCCGACCCGGCCTCAGCCAACCGCCTTCTCCTCCAACCGGCGGCGCTTTTCGTCGTCCTGAAGGGAGTCGGTGAGCTCGTCGAGCTCGCCCATGAGGATGGCGTCGAGGTTGTGCACGAGCAGATTGATGCGGTGGTCCTTGACCCGCTTCTCGCCGTAGTTGTAAGTCCGGATCTTCTCGGCTCGCTGACCCGTGCCGACCTGGGCCAGCCGGCTGGCTCCGATCTCGGCCTGCTGCTCGGCCCGGGCCTGCTCGTAGAGGCGGGCCCGGAGCACGCGCATGGCCCGCTCGCGGTTCTGAAGCTGGGACTTCTCGTCCTGCATGGAGACGACGATTCCGGTGGGCTTGTGGGTGATGCGGACGGCCGAGTCGGTGGTGTTGACCGACTGGCCGCCGGGGCCGGAGCTGCGGTAGACGTCGATCTGGAGGTCGTTCTCGTCAACCTGAACCTCCACGTCCTCGGCCTCGGGCAGCACCGCCACGGTCGCCGTAGAGGTGTGGACCCGGCCTTGGGACTCGGTCTCGGGGACGCGCTGGACCCGATGGGTGCCGCCCTCGAACTTGAACACCGAGTAGGCGCCGTCGCCCTTGACGGCGAACGTGTAGTCCCCCTCGCCGGTGGACAGCGGCTCGACCGTGAACCCGCGTCGCTCGGCGTAGCGGCTCAGCATGCGGAACAGGTCAGCGGCCCACAGCGTCGCCTCGTCCCCCCCAGCGCCGGGACGGATCTCGACGATGACGTTCTTGTCATCGTTGGGGTCGCGCTCGATCATGGCGAGCCGAATCTCCTCCTCGAGCGTGGCCAGGCGATCGCGGGAGCTCTCGAGCAGCGACCGTAGCTCTTGGTCCTCGCCGTCCTGCAGCAGCTCGCGCGCGCCCGCGAGATCGTCGGCGGCGTGACGGTACTGCCCGGCCAGACGCGCGGCCGGTTCGAGTTCGCGGTACGCCCGGCTGGCGGCCTCAAACCGCCCCCGATCGCCGATTACGTCCGGATCTGACAGCTGCCCTTCCAGCTCGCCGAAGCGGTGTTCTATCTGCTCAACGAGGTCATCGATCATGCCCGCGAGTGTAGGAGCCCACCGGGGAGACGACCGCCGTCCACCCGGAGGACTCCAACCCGGCGATCAGTGGTTGGGGTTGACCGCGTCCTTGACCTTGTCGGCCGTGTCGCCGACTGTGTTCTTGACCTTGCCCGCGCCCTTGTCGACCTTGCCCTCGTTCTTGAGGCTCTGGTCGTCGGTGAGGTCACCGGCCGCTTCCTTGACCCGGCCCTTGGCCTTGTCCAATGTGCCGTCGTCAGCCATTAGTGTCTCCTTGGTCGAATTTAAGTTGTTGCTCTGAAGCTACCCCGAACCGACGCGGGCCAAGCCGCGTAGGCGACTAGGCGACTACTTCGACGCCGATCAGGTCGGCCGCGGTGGCATCGCCGGGGGTCTCCAGGGCCAGCACCGCGTTCAGGGCGGTGATCGACACGGCCAGCTGGTCGAGGTCGGGCTCCCGGGTGGTCAGTTTCTGGAGCTGGAGCCCGGGATACATGACGGTCTGGACCCAGCGCCGCGAGCGGTTGCGCCCCGCCCACTTGATGACCTCGAAGGACAGCCCGGCGATCAGCGGCACCCCGAGAATGCGGGTGAGGACGAGAATCCACCACGAAGGCAGGCCGATCGGGGCGAACACGAAGATGGCCATGATCATCACGATGAGCAGGAAGCTCGTGCCGCACCGCGGGTGCAGGCGCGAGTAGCGCTGGGCCCGCTCGGGCACCAGCTCGTCGCCGGCTTCGTAGCAGGAGATGACCTTGTGCTCGGCGCCGTGGTATTGAAACACGCGGCGCAGATCGGGAACCCGGGAGAGGAGCAGCAGGTAGGCGAGGAAGATCGAGGTGCGCAGTACGCCTTCGACCAGCCAGAACAGCACCGACGAGCCGAGTTGATGCTTGATCAGGCTCGTCAACCCGACCGGCACGACGAAGAACAGCCCGATCGCGAACGCGACCGAGACCAACACGGTCCCGAACCAGGCAGCGCTGGATATCTCCTGACCACCGGCTTCGCCAGCGGTGCCCCCCGGGAGCTGGGCATTGGCCGAGAAGCTGAGCGCGCGCAGGCCGATGCCCAAGGACTCGGCGAGCGCGACCACGCCCCGGACTACGGGGAGGCGGTAGGCGCGGTGACGCCCCAGGCGCGAGCGCAGCGGAAACGAACGCACGGCGATCTCCCCGACCCCCTCCGGCTCCACATCGCTCCGCGGGTCCGCCAGAGCCTCGGCTTTCCCGGACTCGACGAGCTCGACCGGCTTGCGCACGGCCACCGCCCAGTGGGCCACGCCCCGCATCATCACGCCCTCCAGCACCGCCTGGCCGCCCACAGGAGCGTCGCGGGCGGCGGTCAGCTGCTGATCGCCGCCCGCGCTGATCGTCTGGGCGCGGCCGTCAGTGGTCGCCAACGCAAGTACTAGCTGGCCGCGGGGCGAGCGGAGCGCCGGCCCTTGGCTACGCGCCGCTGGAAGCGCTCGACCCGACCGCCGGTGTCGACCAGCTTCTGCCGGCCCGTGTAGAAGGGATGGCAGGCGGAGCAGATCTCGACGTGGATCTCGGACTGCGTGGAACGGGTGGTGAACTCGTTGCCGCACGTGCAGCGCACGTGGGCTTCGACGTAATTGGGGTGAATTTCAGTCTTCATTGGACTACTGAGTGTAGCGACGCGCCCAAGCTCCTCAGCCGCCCGTGGTGGCCGGACACGTGGCGGTCAGGGCATTGTTGGTGCGGTTGAGATCGTGGATCTGAAGCGCCGAATCCGCGGTGATCGTGGGCGCCGTCGCACTCGTGCACAGCGGCCCCACGAAGCTCAGCGCTTGCGCCTTGTGGGCGCGCAGAAGCGTGACCGTGCGGGTGGTGCTGGCCGAGCCGTCGCCGGGGGTAAACAGGACCGAGAAGGGGCCGGCGGCGCTGATGCCCGAGTTCGCGATGAACGCGGTGTAGAGGTCCTTGTGCGGCTGGTTGGGCAGCGCCGTGACCGCGACCGACTGCACCCCGAGGTCGGGACGCAGCTCGCGCTGACGGCAGCGGCGGCTGAACCGCTCGCTCTGCTCCAGGATCCGGTTGTGGGTCCCGAGCCAGCGGAACGAGACGCGGAACCGGTAGGTGGCCGGGGCGGCCAGCGGCACCACCAGCTTCTGAACGTTCCAGACGTCGCCGGGGAGCTGTCCGAGGGTCGGGTTGGCGGGCTTGATCCACTTGCCGAGGTCCCCGGAATGAATCGCCGTGGCCGGCGCGCCGGGCTGGGCCGAGAGCAGGTCAAAGCGCAAGGACATGTGCTTGGTGCCCGGCACTGGACGCATCACGGCGGTGACCGACGCGGAGCGGTTGCCCGGATCGAGCGTGCTCTGACAGGCGAAGTCACGGAGCTGGGCGCGCGGACCCGTCGCGCCCGCGGCACCACCGGCGAACAGCATCGCGGCGCCCACAAGGAGCACACCCGTAGTCAAGCGCTTGATCTTCACCACCCCCTAAACAGCCGTGCCGGCCAAAAGTTTCCACAACGCCCACGTCGACCCGCCGGGGCCCGGCCCGAACTAGGTGATCTGATAGAGCGGTCCGTCGCCACCCTCGGGGGGTGTCAGGCGCCCACCCTTGGCGGTGATCGCGCCGCACTGCACGCAGTTGGTGTAGTTGACGGTCACGTCAACGGGGCCCGTCTCGGGCGCGTCGTCGGGAATCTCGTAGACCCCGGCTGGGCACATGTAGCGCCACGCCTCGGCGATCTCCCGCGGCACGTGGTTGTGGACCCGGATGTGGTTGGGAGCGTCGTCCCGGGTGGCGTTGCCGGTGATGTAGACCGACGACAGCTTGTCGAAGATGTACTTGTTGTCGGGCTTGGGGTACTTGTCGCGCGTGTCCCCGATGAACAGCGGCACAGTGTCACCCCGATGCCACGCCAGGCGCCCGCGCGGCACCTTGCCCTTGCTCATAATCGCCGCTCCGCTGAGCGGAGCGCCCTTGAGAAAGCCCTTCTGCAGCGGCTGGCGCGTGTTGCGCACCTGGTAGAGCTCGGTGCCGATCGAGGACTCCTCCACGGCCTGCTCATAGCTCTCCAGCGACTCGCCGTTCTGGAGCGACTTGTAGATCGCCTCGGCGGCCAGGATCCCGGACTTGATGCAGTGATGTACGCCCTTGAGCGCCGCCGCGTCGACCATTCCGCCGGAGTCGCCGACCATCAGCGCGCCGGGCATCGAGAGCTTGGGCATCGACCAGTAGCCGCCGCCGGGCAGCGCCTTGGCGCCCCAGCCGACGCGCTCGCCGCCCTCCAGGATGCCCTTGACCAGCGGGTGCAACTTGAACATTTGGAGCAGGTCATGGGCCGAGGTGGTCGCATCGGCGTAGTCGAGGTCGACCACGAGGCCGATCGAAACCAAATCGTCGCCGGTCTTCTCGTCCTTCATCGGGTAAAGCCAGGTTCCGCCGACATGGCCGTACTTGGAGGGCACCTTCAACGGCCACGGACCGATCGTGTGGATCACGCGGTCCAGCGGCTTGGGCACCTTCCACAGCTCCTTGACGCCGAGCTCCCAAACCTGAGGTTCACGGCCCTCACCCAGATTGAACTCCTTGATCGCGGCGCCGGTGAGATGGCCCCAGCAGCCCTCGGCGAGCACGGTGACCCGAGCCTTGATGTCGGTACCGGGCTCGAAGTTGCCCAGCGGCTCGCCGTCCTTGCCGCGACCCTTGTCGCCCGAGCGCACGCCGACCACCCGACCGTCATCCACCACCAGCTGGGTGGCCGCGGTCTCGGTGAGGATGTAGGCCCCGCCCTCCTCGGCCTGAGCCTGTTGAAAGCGGGCCATGGCCGAGACCGAGACGACCTCGTTGCCGTGGTTCTTGAAGTTGGGGACGGCAAAGGTCGGCACCGGCAGCTTGACCTTGCCGTTGGGCAGCGCGTAGATCGACTCCTTGGTGACCTCGCCAAAGGCGAAGCGCGCCTGGCGCCACTGCTCACGTGACATCTCGGGGAACAGCTCCTGCAGCGGCTCTGGGCGCATGACCGCGCCCGACAGGTTGTGCCCGCCGCAGGTCTTGGCCTTTTCGATGACCGCGACCGGAACCTCGCCGAGGCGCTCCATCATCGCCTCGTCGTCGCCCAACAACTGCAGCAGGCGGTTGGCGCAGGCCAGCCCGGCGGTCCCGCCGCCGACGATCGCCACCCCGACTTCGATCAGCTCGTCCTCGTCGTCGAGCCCGCGCTTGATGAACTCCCCCACCGGGTCGACCGGTGGGGGAAACTCGCTCGGCGCATGGGGTGGGTGCGGATGGGTGGGGCGGGATCCTTCACCGTTGGCGCTGGCCATGGCTCAGCCGCCCTTCTTGGCTTTGATGGCGTCAGTCAGCTTGGGCAGAATCTTGTTCAGGTCGCCGACGATCCCGAGATCGGAGAACTCGAAGATGGGCGCGTTGGCATCCTTGTTGATGGCCACGATGTTCTCTGAGGACTGCATCCCGACCTTGTGCTGGATGGCCCCGGAAATGCCGGCCGCCAGGTACAGCTTGGGCGAGACCGTCTTGCCGGTCTGCCCGATCTGAGCGGCGTAGGGGTACCAACCGGCGTCGACGACCGCCCGCGTGGCAGCCACGGCAGCGTTGCCACCGAAGGCCTTGGCCAGCGCGTCGGCCAGCTCGAAGCCTTCGGCCTTACCGAGGCCGCGGCCACCGGCGACGAGGATGTCGGCGCCTTCGATGTCCACGTCGGCGCCCCGCTGCTCACCGCGCTTGACCATCTTGGCCTGGGTCGAGAACGACGAGAGTTCGACGTCGACGTCGATGACTTCCGCCGGGTGGGCGGGATCCGATTCCGACCGCTTGATCTCGAACGCGTTGATCCGCCCGATGATGATCCCGAGGTCGCCCCGGTAATGGGACACCGAGATCTTCGAGTCTCCGAGGATCGGGCGGTGGGCGACGAGCTTGCCGTCCTGGGCCTTGATCTCGGTGACCTCCATCGTCACGCCGGCGTGCTTGCGGGCCGCGAGCCCGGCGCCAATCTCGAAGCCGAGCAGACCGCCCCCGAACAGCGCGTAGCCGTGACCACCGTCGTCGATGACCTTGGCCATGACGTCGACCACGGGCTGGGCGAGGCCCTCGGGCCCCTGGCCGCGGAAGACCTTCTTGGCGCCGTAGCTACCCAGCGTCGAGCACAGCTCGTCGGTCAGGTCATCGCCGCCAACCACGACGGCATGACACTCGCCGCCGACCTCGGCGGCCCGGTCGGCGCCTTCGGAGACGGCGCCGAGCGAGTTCTTGTTGAAGGCGCCCTCGTAGTGAAGGACGTAGGTGAGAACGTCAGCCATATCTAGATCAGCTTCCTTTCGTCCAGCCAGGCGACGATCTTCTCGACCGTCTCCGCAGTGTCCTCGTCCTCGATGATCTGGCCTGCGGCCTTGGCGGCTGGGTCATGGAAGTCGCCGCAGGAAACGCGCGAGCCCTCCTCGCCGACCAGCGAGCCGTCGATGCCTACGTCGGAGGCCGCGACCGCCTCCAGGGGCTTTTTCTTGGCCCCCATGATCGCCTTCAAAGAGGGGTAGCGGGGCTCGTTGATGGCGTCGCCGACCGAGATCACGGCCGGCAGCGTCACCTCGACGGTGTCGTAGCCGTACTCGGCCTGGCGCTCGCAGGTCAGGGCCTGTCCGGCCAGGTCCATCTTGATCACCTGGGTCAGCGAGGGCATCTTGAGATGGTCAGCGACCACGGCACCGATCGTGTAGCACTCGCCGTCGTCGGATTGCTGGCCGAGCAGGACCAGATCGGGGGACTCCTTGTCCAGCGCCTTGGCGAGCGCGTAGCCGGTGGCAGCGACGTCAGAGCCGGCCAGCGACTCGTCGGAGAGATGGACCGAGCGATCGGCTCCCAGCGAGACCGCCTTGTGCAGCGCCCGTACGGCCGTATCGGGGCCCATCGTCACCGCGATGATCTCGTCGACCTCGGCGGCGCCCCCCTCGCGGATCTGCATGGCGGCTTCGATCGCGTGGGTGTCGTAGGGGTTCAGGTTCCTCTCTCCGGATCTGTCCATGCGCCCCGTCGAAGGGTTGATGCGCTTCTCGACGGCGGCGTCCGGCACCTCTTTGACCAGGACGCAAATCTTCAAGTGTGGCCTCCTATCGAATGTCCGGCAACGGGGCTTCGGACCCCGCTTGAAAGGCTTTCCCTCTCATTGAGAGGCCAATACTACCTCGTTGACTGACGAGTCAATCGGTCGTCCTCGAGGCCTGGAACGAATGCGTACCAGCGCCCGGCGAAACCCCCGGCCCTGCGCGCCGCGTGCCCGGGCCGTGCGTGGCGCACGGCTCAGGCGCGCACGGCGCCGCGAATGAAGTCGATCGCCTGCTGGGCGGGCGCGCCGGGAGTGAAGACCTCGGCCACGCCGAGCGCCTTGAGCTCCTGCACGTCGTCGGCGGGGATCGTCCCTCCCACCGTGACCACGACGTCATCGATGCCCTGCTCGCCCAGGAGCTGCATGATCCGGGGCACGAGCGTCATGTGGGCGCCGGACAGGATCGAGAGCCCGACCGCGTCGGCATCTTCCTGGATGACGGTTTCGACGATCTGCTCCGGCGTCTGGTGCAGCCCGGTGTAGATGACCTCCATGCCGGCGTCGCGCAGCGCGCGAGCAATGATCTTGGCGCCGCGGTCATGCCCGTCGAGTCCGGGCTTGGCGACGACGACGCGGATCTTCTTCTCAGAGGAGGACATCGGAGGCCGGGCGGGCTCAGCTCTGGCTTTAGTGAACGACGACTGTCATCGTCATGTTCGGATGCAGGGTGCAGTACAGCTTGTGGGTGCCCCAGGTGGAGAACGTGTGGCGATAGGTGCCCCAGTGAGGACGGTTGAGCATGCGGCGCAGTCTAGCCCCGCGCCTAGGTTCAGCGTGGAGGCACGCGCCGGCGCCCGCGCCCCCGAGCCCGGTTGGCCAGGGCGGCGCTGACCAGGCCGCCCGCGGCCGCCGCGCCGGCCAGCGCCACGCCGGTCTTGAGCCGGCGCCCGAGCCGATCGAAGCGCAGCACCTGCAAGTCGCGCTGGCGGGCGACGCGCGCCAGCTCGCGGTCGGGATTGACGGCTACGGGATGGCCGACCACCTCGAGCATGGGCAGATCGGACTCGGAGTCCGAGTAGGCATAGGAGGCGGCCAGATCGATCCCCTCGCGCGCCGCCAGCTCCTCGATCGCCTCGGCCTTGCCGGTGCGATAGACGAAAACTCCCTCGGGCTGGCCGGTGTAGACGCCGTCCACGACCGCCGAGATCTGCGAGCCGATGGCGCCGTCGAAGGCCATCACCGTGGCCAGGATCTCGGCCAGCTCCTGAGAAGCGGCGGTGACGATGTAGGCGCGCCGACCGGCGTCCTGGTGCTCGTGAGCGAGGCTCAACATCTGCGGGTAGACCCGCGGCAGGATCCCGGCCAGGACTGAGGCCCCGAGCCGCTCGAGGTCGCGGACCCGCGTCCCCTCCAGCGAAGCGGCGATCCGCTCGCGCAGGGCCAGCGAGTCGGCGTCGGTGGCTCCGTGGAGGCGGAAGCGCACGTTGGCGACCGCGTCAGAGAGCAGCTGGCGGCGCCCGAGCAGGCCCGCCTGGTAGGCCGCGCGCCCGAACTGGAAGGCCGAGGAGCCCTCGATCAGCGTCTTGTCGAGATCGAAGAAAGCGGCCGCCGGGCGCGAGCCCGGGGTCGCGGTCCCGGGGTCAGCCGCCATTGACCTCGACGATGACCGCGTCACCCTGGCCACCGCCGGAGCAGATGGCCGCGCAACCGAGGCCGCCGCCGCGCCGGCGCAGCTCGTAGACGAGCGTGCCGAGGATGCGCGCGCCCGAGGCGCCGATCGGATGGCCGAGGGCGACCGCTCCGCCGTTGACGTTGACCTTGTTCTCGTCCAGGCCGAGCATCCGCATCGAGTTCAGCGTCACCGAGGCAAAGGCCTCGTTGATCTCCCACAGGTCGATGTCCTCGACCTTGAGGCCCGCCTTGGCCAGCGCCTTCTCGGCCGCCTTGGCCGGTGTACGAGCCAGGTAGGCGAAGTCGTCGGCGACCTGCGCCTGGGCGACGATCGTGGCCAGGGCCGTCTTCCCGTTGGCCTTGGCCCAAACGTCGGAGGCGACCACGAGGGCACCGCCGCCGTCGTTGACGCCGGGTGAATTGCCGGCCGTATGCGAGCCGTCCTTGAGGAAGATCGGCGGCAGCTTGGACAGCGACTCGAGGCTCGTGTCGCGACGCGGCGCCTCGTCGACCTCGACCACCGTATCTCCCTTGCGACCCTTGACCGTCACCGCGACGATCTCCTCGGGCAGGCGCCCCTCGTCGGTGCCCTTCAGCGCCAGCTCGTGCGAGCGCACCGACCAGCGATCCATGTCGGCGCGGGTCATCTCCAGCTCGGCGGCCACCTCGGAGGCCTCCTGGGCCATGTGCTTGCCAGAGAAGGGGTTGGTGAGGCCGTCGTTGATCATCGCGTCGATCGCCTTGCCGTCGCCCATGCGGAAGCCGAAGCGGGCGCCCTTGAGCATGTAGGGGGCGTTGGACATCGACTCCATGCCCCCGCCCACCCCGACCTCGAGGTCGCCGGCGCGAATCGCGGTGTCGAGAATGCCCGTGGCCCGGATCCCCGACGCACAGACCTTGTTGATCGTCTCCGAGGAGACCTCCTTGGGAATACCGGCCTTGATCTGGGCCTGACGGGAGGGGATCTGACCCTGGCCGGCCTGGAGCACCTGGCCCATGATCACGTGCTGGACGGCGCCGGGGTCGACGTCGGCGCGCTCCAGCGCGGCCGAGATCGCCGTGGCTCCGAGCTCGGTCGCGTCGAGCGAAGCGAGGCCGCCACCGAGCTTGCCGATCGGCGTGCGGGCAGCGGAGAGGATGACGGTCTTGGGCATGGACTTCTCCGACGTCGGTGGCAGGACGCGCTGAATCCTAGTGCGGCCCACTGGTCACGGTTGCCCCCGCGACTGCGGTGAGATCGGCAATCACGCTGGTAACGTGCCGTGCCGTGCAGATCGAGGCGAGCACCGACCGCCCGCTCGCCACCGGAGCCGACACGATCGTGGTCGGCGTGTTCGAGGACGAGAGCGTCGCGCACGATCTCCCCGACGGCGAGCTGCAGGCCCTGCTGAACTCCGGCGAGGCCAGCCGGGATCCCAAGCGCCTGGCGGTAACCCACCACGACGGCCGGCGCGTCCTGGTGACCGGACTCGGCGCCCGCACCGAGTTCGACGGCGAGGGCGCGCGCGTGGCGGCGGCGATCGCCCACCGCCGCGCGCGCGAACTGGGAGCCATCACGCTGTGCTGGGAACTCCCTGATCACGTCGGTGGCGAGATCGTCGCGGGGCTGGTCACCGGCACGGTCCTGGCCGGCTACCGGTTCACCCGCTACAAGCCGGCGCCGACCGGCGAGCGGGCGATCGAACGGCTGATCGTCAGCGCTGACCACGACGTGTCCGCGGCGGTCCGCCGAGCGGCGGTCGTGGCCGGGGCCCAGAACCGGGCCCGGGATCTGGCCAACACGCCCGCGAACCACCTCACCCCGACCGCCCTCGCGGACTACGCCCGCGAGCTCGTCGGCCGCCACCCGCGGCTGGCGCTCACCGTGCTGGACGGTGAGGAGATCCGGGCGAGCGGCATGGGCGCCCTGGCGGCTGTGGCCCAGGGCTCAGACCAGGAGCCGCGGCTGATCGAGCTGCGCTACGAAGGCGCGAACCCGGGCGCCCCGCGCCTGGCCATGATCGGCAAGGCGGTGACCTTTGACACAGGCGGGCTGACACTCAAGCCCGCGGTGCGGATGGCGGAGATGAAGTTCGACATGGGCGGCGGCGCCGCGGTGATCGAGGCCATCGCCGGCCTGGCCGAGCTCGACGTGCCGGTGCGGACCCTGGGCGTGGTCGGGGCGGTGGAGAACATGCCCGGGCGCGGGGCGGTCAAGCCCGGGGACATCGTGACCGCGCTGGACGGGACCACGATCCAGGTCGACAACCCCGACGCCGAGGGGCGGATGGTGCTCGGCGACTGCATCACCCACGCCCGGCGCGCAGGTTGCGAGGCGATCGTTGACCTGGCCACGCTGACCGGCGCCGTCGAAGCGGCGCTGGGGTGGGCCTACGCCGGGCTGATGAGCAATGACGACGGCCTCGCCGAGCGGGTCAGGGCCTGTGGCGAGCGGGCGGGCGAGCCGGTCTGGCGGCTGCCACTTGACCCGATCTACGCCGAGATGACCGAGGGTCAGTACGCGCAGCTGACCAATCGCCCCGAGCCCCGGGTCGGCCTGGCCAGCGCGGCCGCGGAATTCCTGCACCACTTCGCCGGTGACGTGCCCTGGGCCCATGTGGACATGCTCGCCGTCGCCTTCCAGGGCCGAACCCCGTACTTCGACCAGGGCGGCACCGGCTGGGGCGTGCGGCTGCTGACCGAGCTCGCCCTCGAGTTCGCGGCGTGATGCGGCGCGCCGCCTTGGCCACGCTGGCCGCGCTGAGCCTGGTCGGCGCTCCCGCCGCAGCGGCGCCCGTCCCCCCGGCGCTGCTCGCGGCCGCTCGCCTGCAGGGCTCGTGGACGGCGTCGGGGGTCGTGACCAAGGCGGTCAATGTGCCCGGCGAGCGCCGCGGCGCGCTGGTCACCCGGACCTGGGCGTTCGGGCCGGGCTGCCCGACCGGCGCCTGCCGCACGCTCACGCTCGTGCGCCAGCGCGGCGCGGGCTATGACAAGGTGGCGCTGCACAGCACGGGCCCCGGGGTGTATCGCGGAATGGGGTCCTTCTACGCCCCGGCCCGGTGCCGGGGGACGCTGTTTCGCAAGGGCGAGCGAGTGCCCTACAGCGTCCGCGTCACGGTCACCGGGGTCGCCCAGCAGCCCGACGGCAGCGTGCTCGCCACCACCTTCGCGGCCACGTACCGCAACCCACGGCGGATCGGGCTCACCCGTTGCTACAGCGCTCCCAGCTACGACTCGGCCAGTTACCTCGCCGCGCCGGCCCCACCGCCACCGGCGCCCGGCGCGATCCGCAGCGAGCGCAGGACGCGGTCGAGCACCGGCAGCTGACGGCGCCGGTGGGCGCCGGGACCGGCGATCACCGCGTACAGGCAGAACGGACGTCCGGCGCTGGTGAAGAACTGCTGGGCTCCGACTTGGCCGGCGCGCGGATGGGCCAGGCCCTTGATCGAGAACCGAGTCGGCTCGAGGGGCAGGACGACCCGGCGAGGCGCGAACAGGCCCTCTCCGGGCACCAGGCCGGCGCCGGGGAGATACTCGGTCAGAGCCAGAAACGACGCCCCGGGACGCATCCGGGCGGTGGTCGCGTCACCGAACTCGCCGTCGTCCAGGGCCAGCGGAAAGCTCGCCGCGTGCAGGGTGGCGTTACCCCCCGGCCGCCGGAAGACGCGGCCGCTCCAGTGCGCGGGCAGCGAGACCCGGATGCCGTGGGCCTCGAGGATCACGTCAGCGCCAGGATCACGCCAGCGCCCCAGTCGCGGCGAGCACGGTGGCCGCGGCCAGGAGCGCATGCCCGGCGCCGTCCGCCGGGCGACGCGCGCGGGCCAAGCGCCCGTGCAGTGCGAGCAGTTGCTCGGGGGTACGCACCCGTATGGCCAGCAGCAAAGTCAGGCCGCGGATCGCGCCGTAGAGGCCGAGCATCAGCGCCCCCGAGGCCGCCGAGCCACCGAGCAGGGCGGCGAGCAGCGCCGCGTAGGTCGCGGCGCTCGTGACCACTGTGCTGACGCCGATCCCGAGCTGGACTCCGAACCCCGCGCCGTACACCCAGCCGCGATACTCGTCCAGCCAGCGCTCGTTGACCTGGCGGCGCGGACCCGGGGCGGCGCCGGAGCGCAGGTCAAGGGCGAGCGCGGCCACCAGCGCGATCGCCAACGCGATCAGCCGGGGGGTCAGCCCGGTGCTGCCCAGAGCCAGGGCGCCGACCCCGCCGAGCGCGGCGCCCAGGGCCGCTCCGGCCGAGGCGGCGGCGAGGAAAAAGGCGATCACCGTGATCGCGTAGTGGCTGTGGCGGCCCCGCTCGCCGAGCGGGGTGATGCTGGCCAGCATCGACTCGCCTCACGGCGACCAGGCCGCGCGCACCGCCGCCACCGCCGCGGCGGCACAGCCGAGCCAGGCCAGCTCGCTCACTGGCCCGGACCGCCGCCCGCCGGGTAGAGGCTGGCGTGATCAGGGCCGATGCCGGCGGCGGCCAGTTTGCGGTCCACGCCATCGACCCGGGCCCGTCCGCCGCTCTCCCGCTGGTCCTCGATCGCGTCTGAGACCAGCGAGCTGAGCGCCGTCCAGGAGGTGGCGGCGCCCTCGCCGCGGATCGCTCCATCGATGAGGACGAAATAGGGCGCGCCCGGAACGGCGTAGTCCTGCCAGGCCTGCGAGGACATGATCACAGGGACTCCGTCCGGGGCGAGCGAGCGCAGCCGGCCCGGCCGCTCGCGTTCGGCGCCGTGGGTGACCACGACGGTACGCACCCCGGCCGGCAGCCGGGTCTCACCCAGTGACGCCCAGAACCCCGCGCAGGTGCTACAGCCGCTGGTCAGAAAGGCCAGCAGGGTCGGCGCGCCGCCCGCGGCGCTGAAGTCAAGCGTGATCGCGTCGCCGGCCGGGGTCGGCCCCGCCAGCGCAGCGGCCGGCGCGCCCGGCGCCCGCTCGGGGGCCGTGACCGGGAGCACTCCCGCACCGGCGGGCTCGACCGTGGTCGGGCCGAGGCGGCGCAGGATCTCGGCGTGGCTGCGCAGGAGCTCGGCGTGGCTGCGCAGTAACCCGGCGACCAGCACCAGCAGGATCAGGAGCAGGACGGTCTCGACGGAGATGATCACCGTGGTCACGCGCCGCCTCCCCCGGGAGCCGGGATCGCCAGGCCGCGCAGGCAGCCGGCCTCGTGCTGGCACGTGTTGTTGTCCACCATCTCGGTCGAATTGCAGTTGATCCCGGGGATCTGGCCCGGGTGCTGGCAGACGACCAGCCGGCAGACGACCTCGGTGGTGCCCGGCACCTGGGGGTTGCATTGGCCATAGCGAAAATGGTTGCAATCGACCCGGCGGCTGTGACAGTCGCGGTTGGCGCACTGGCAGCCCCCCGGAAAGTGGCGGCCGGGGATCCGGTTGCAGTCCATGTAGTAGCGGTAGCCCTGTCCGGCGCACAGTCCCGAACCCCGGTAGTGGGTGCACTTCCACCAGCCGGCCACATAGGTGTTCTCCGGGCAGGTGTTCAGACCGGCCTCGATCTCACAGCAGAACGCGGTGTAGCCGTCGTTGCACTTGGTCCCTGGTGGGCATCGGCCGGGCAGGATCACCGCCTCAGCGGTGCCCGGGCGCACCAGGTAGCGCACCGGAGCCACCGCGAACGCCGATCCCGCCACCGCCGCGCGCGCTAGCACGCCCCGGCGCGAGGTCCGGCGCTCGAGCAGCGCGCCGAGCGCTCCGGCGATTCGCGCCGGGGCGCTCACGCTGGACTCCAGGATCGCCACAGCAGCGGCAGCTCGGAGTAGGCGAGCACGATCCCGTACACCGCTCCCGCGGTGCCCAGTCCCACCAAGGTCACGAAACCCGGCGGGCGCCCGAAGATCCAGCCGGCGGCGTGCGTCCCACCAGCCGCGGCGAGCGCACTGGCTCCGGCCAGAGCGAGGCTGAGCAGCGATTGCAGCGACGACGCGGGGCTGAGCTGAGCGCCGAAGCAGCCGCACGCTTTTCCGTGTCGGCCCAGGCGCAGGGTGAGACCGGCGAAGCCCGCGTACAGCCCGGTCATCAGGAGGCTGGTCATCACGGTGGCGTCGGCCAGCGCCCAGGCCCCGAGGGCCAGCTCGGCGACCGCGAAGAGGCGGACCGGCCCGGGTCTCAGGCCGACCGCCCGCGCGGCGCCGGTGGGCGAACGCAGCTTGGCCAGGCCGGCCACGCACAGCACCAGCGCGGCGACGGCGTGCGGAACGGTCAGGGCACTCGCCACGGGCTCGGCTCTCGCTCGAGGATCGTGCTGGCGGCACTGGCCGGATCGAGCTCGCGGGAGACGACGCGGTCCATCAACTCCTGCACCTTATCGTCCTCGCGCAGGGACTCCTCGAGCTCGCGCCGCATCCGGAAGGTGGCGATCGCCAGCACCTCATTCATCAGGTTGCGCCGGCGCCGCTCCGAGAGCGTGCCCTGCTCGTCAATGTAGGTGCGATGCTCGGCCAGCTTCTCGGCCAGCTCGGCCACCCCCTCGTCCCGCGCCGCCTCGGTGCGGACGATCGGCACCGGCCAATCCGGGTGGGGGCCGAGAGCCAGCACCCCCTTGACTTCGCGGACCATCGTGTCGGTGAGCGGATGGTCGGCCTTGTTGACGACGATCACGTCGGGAATCTCCATCACGCCCGCCTTCAGCGCCTGGATCGAGTCCCCCGAGCCGGGCTGCAGGACCAGGACAACCGTGTCGGCGTGATCGATGATGTCGACTTCGGCCTGCCCCACGCCCACGGTTTCGACGAAAACCAGGTCGCGTCCTGACGCGTCCATCAGCAGCGCCGCCTGGAGCGCGGCCTCGCTCAGCCCGCCGAGCGCGCCCCGGTTGGCCATCGAGCGGATGAACACCCCAGGGTCGAGGAAGTGGTCGGCGAGACGGATGCGGTCACCGAGCAGCGCCCCCTGGGTGAACGGCGACGAGGGGTCGACTGAGAGCACGGCAACCGTCTGCCCGCGCTCGCGCTCGAGCTTGGTCAACGCGCCGAGCAGCGTCGACTTGCCGACCCCGGGCGGACCGGTGACGCCGATCACGGCGGCCCGCCCGGTGTGGGGGTAGACCTCCTTGACCAGCTCCCAGCCCGCGGGGTCGTCGTTCTCGACCAACGTGATGGCGCGGGCCAGTGCGCGCTGGTCACCGGCCAGGAGGCGCTGGGCGAGGGGTTGATCGGAGGGACTCATAGCGGCGTGCAATCATGCCAGGGCGGGTTCGTGCAAGAGTGTCGTCGATGACAAACCCGGTGGTGGGCAGAATCGATGCGGTCCTCGGGAACGGGGTCGAAGCCGCCGTGTCCTACAAGCATCGGCGGCGTCTGGGCCGGCTCGGCTGGGGTCAGGTGTTCGAGCCGTCCACGCCGGGGGTGTTCGCCGCCGGCGATCCGCCGCCCCGGGAGGGCTGCGCGCTCGAGGTTCTGATCGACGGCGCCAACGCCATGCCCGAAATCGCCGCCGCTCTGTCGGCCGCCAAGTCCTTCGTCCACATCACCGACTGGCACATGGCGCCGGCCTTCGCGCTCTTTCGGGACCGGCCCCAGGGCCAGATCGGGGTGCTGCTGGCCGAGCTCGCCGAGCGGATCGATGTTCGCGTGCTGGTGTGGTCCGGTGCCCCGGTCCCGGTCTTTCACCCCACCCGTAAGGAGGTGACCGCGACGCTCGAGAACCTGCGGCGGGGCACCAAGATCCAAGCCCACGGCGACCCGCGCGAGCACCCCTTCCACTGCCACCACGAGAAGACGGTCGTGATCGACGGCGAGCTCGCCTTCGTGGGCGGGATCGACATGACCGACGACGGCGGCGATCGCTTTGACACCCAGGCCCATCCGGCCCGGCGCGAGCTCGGCTGGCACGACGTGGCCACCCGGCTGCGCGGCCCCGCGGTCGCCGACGTCGCCGAGCACTTCCGCACCCGCTGGCGCGAGCTGACCGGTGAGGACCTACCCGCCACCCCGCCACCCGCTCCGGCCGGCGAGAGCACCGTCCAGGTCGTGCGCACCGTGGCCGAGGGCATGTACAAGGCCTTTCCGCGCGGCGAATTTCGGATCTTCGAAAGCTATCTGCGCGCCGTGCGCTCGGCCCGTGAGCTGATCTACCTGGAGAACCAGTTCCTGTGGTCACCCGAGCTCGTTCACGTGCTCGCCGACAAGCTCCGCGATCCCCCCACGCCCGACTTCCGACTGGTGATCCTGCTCCCGGCTAAGGCCAACAACGGGGCCGAGGACACGCAGGGGCAGCTCAGCGTGCTGGTCGACGCCGACCGCGGCCAGGGCCGGGTCCTGGGCGCGACCATCCGCTCGATGTCACCGCGGGGCGACCGCGCCGATCCGCTCTACGTGCACGCCAAGGTCGCGGTGATCGACGACCGCTGGCTGGTCGTCGGCTCGGCCAACCTCAACGCCCACTCGTTCTTCAACGACACCGAGATGTGCGTACTCACCGACGATGGCACGCTGGCTCGGGACACGCGCGTGCGGCTCTGGGCCGAGCACCTCGAGCTCGAGGGCGACGAGGTGGCGGCGCGTTCGGTGACCGAGCTGGTGGACGAACACTGGCGCCCGATCGCCCACGAGCAGCTGCGGCGCTCGCACGCCGGCGAGCCCCCCAGCCATCGCCTGCTCGAGCTCCCGGGCATCTCCCGCCGTTCGCGGCGGCTGCTGGGGCCGTTGTCGGGTCTGATCGACGACGGCTAGAAACGGGACGGCGCTTGGCGCCCGGGAGCCGTACGATCCGGCTCGTGCGCTCGGCGGGCACTGAACAAGACAGTTCTCGCGCGGCCCTGCGAACTCGGGCGCGTTGTCTCCTGGATCGCGGCCCGGGCGTCGTACCGCCGGCCGTGCGCTCGCCGCCGCGCCCGCTGCGCGGCGGCCCGCTGGCCTTCTGGCGCTTCGCACGCGCCAATCACATGCTGGGGCTCAATTACGCCGGCCTGATCGCGCGCTATCTGTGGCTGAAGCTCCGCTGGCGCGGACGTCTGGAGACCGACGGGCTGTGCTTTGTGTGCCCGGGGGTCAAGTTCGAGATCGGACGCGGGGCCCGGGTGCGCCTCGGCCGCTGGTCCTGGATCGGCCACGGCTGCAAGCTTCGCGTGCACGAGGGCGAACTGCTGATCGGCGCCAAGACGGTGTTCGGTCAGGAGTGCACGATCTCGGCCTTTCAGCACATCGAGATCGGGCGCGAGTGCATCGTCGCCGACCGGGTGATGGTGATCGACTTCGATCACGGGATGGTCGAGGTGGAGCGGCCGATCCGCGAACAGGGGATCTACAAGCGCGACGTCAACATCGGCCACAACGCCTGGATCGGCTACGGCGCCTGCATTCTGCGGGGCGTTACGGTTGGCGACAACGCGGTCATCGGGACCAGCTCGGTGGTCACCGCTGACGTCCCCGACAACGCCGTGGTGGGCGGCACCCCGGCCAAGCTGATCCGGATGCGCGAGCGCCCCCGGAGCTTCCGGTGGGGTTGAGGTCACCTGGGTCAGGTGGAGCTGAGCATCACCCGAAGGGGGCCGGGTTGAGATCGGGGGCCAGCCCGCGCAGCTCGGCGCTCAGCGTCGGGTCAGCGGCCAGGGCCCGGCTCAGCGCGCCGCGGTGTCCGCGGAAGCGGACCTGCGGATAGTCGCCGGCGGTGGCGCGGTAGGCCAGAAACGCCCAGTCACTGGACTGGAGCGCGAGCAGCTCTCGCAGTGCGCGTGGACTGGGCTGCTCGGTGGCGGCCAACTCGAGCTCGGCCGTCCGGGCGGCAAAGGCGAAGTCAGCGACCCGGGGGGCGCTCCAGGTCCGCAGGTCTCCTCCCTCCCCCCAGCTCGTCACGCCCAGATGTCGCGGCCCAGACGCCGGCTCGTGACGCTCGAGGGCGGCGTCGAGCGTGGTCAGCGGCAGCCGGTGGCGCTCGGCGGCAGCGATCACGGCCGCGAGCCAGTCCACGCCCTCATACCACCAATGGCCGAGCAACTCGGTGTCCAGCGCGCAGACGCAGACCCCGCCGTCGCGCACCCGCCGCCCGACGGCCCCGACGAACTCCTCGGCGTCGCTCTGCGCCTGGGCCCGAGCAGCGGCGCGGTCATAGGGGGCGCCATCGTTGCGCCACGCGCGGTGGCGGAAGGTCGTGTAGCCGTGGTAGTTGCGATACGCCGCCCGGGCGGGATAGCCGTCCTCGCCCCAGACCAGCGCGATCGTGGACCGGTCGATCGGCCACAGCACCGGGCCCGCGACGCTGGCCAGCGGTTGCAGGTGGCGGCGATCGCCGAGCCCGAAGTGACTGGTCAGCTCGACACACGCGGCTCTCGTCCCGGCCGCCTCGAGCAGGGGATCGAGCCACGACGCGTGAGCGCACTCGGGCAGCCATAGGCCTCCGTCCCAGGCGCCGAAGCGGCGTCGATGGGAGGCGACTGCGCTCTGGAGTTGGAGCGCGACGCCCGGGTCGGTGGCCAGCAGGGGCAGAACCGCATGGGTGGCGGCCGACGTCCAGCGGCAGTGCTCGCCCAGCGCGCCGAGCAGACCCCGGCCGGCGGTGAGCTCGGCCAGGCGGTCGGCCGCGTGCCCGTAGTCGGCCCCGGAGCGTTCGACCTCCGCGGCGGCCTCGAGCTCCCCCCGGGCCCGGAGCTCGGCGGCATCGCGGGCGTGGGTTTCGGACCGGACCTCGCGCAGGAAGGCCAGACAGCGCTGGATCGCACCCGGCTGCTCGAGCTGGTCGCACAGCACCGGGGTGAGCGAGAGGGTCAGCGGGGCGCGGCCGAGGATCCTCAGCAGCGGCAGGTAGCTGGTCGCGATCGCCTCCCACAGCCACTCCTCACCGAACGGCCAGGTCCCGAAGCCCTCGACGTAAGGCATGTGGGTGTGCAGGACGATCGCCAGCTCGCCGGCCCGGCCGCGGACCCGCCCCTGAGGCCCGGGGCGCTCACCGGCAGACGGCGAGGAAGTCCAGCGCGCCGTCGAGGTCGGCGTTGCGGCGCAAGGCGAAGTCACGCGCGTCGATGGCCGGCGTAAAGCGATCGTAGAACGGCTTGGTCAGCCGTAGACGGGCGTGTACGGCGTCCCAGCCGCAGGCCAGGGCGAGCGCGTGCACACGGAGCTTGCGAGCATGAAACAGTCCCAGCAGGTCGACCTCCGCGAACGTGGTCCGGCACAGCGCGTCGAACTCGTGGGCGCGGTACTCCTTGATGTGCCACGGGTTGTCGGACTTCTCGGCGCCGGCCGGGGCCAGCGTGAGCAGGTTCGGGGTCGAGACGTAGGCCACCCCGCCGGGGGCCAGCAGCGCGCGAAAGTGCTCGAGCACCGCGACCGGATCCTGGACGTGCTCGATCGTCTGCAGGAGGACGACGGCGTCGAAGCTACCCGGCGCGCCGAAGGTCTCCACCATCCCACGCTCGAAAGCCAGGTTCTGGCGGCGGTAACGCAGGCGCGCGTGCTCATGGGCCTCGGGGTTGGCATCCACGCCGACCACGCGGGCGGCGCCTCGGGAGAGGACCTCGGACCCGTACCCCTCGCCACAGGCCATGTCGAGCACGCGGCTGCCGATGATCCGGGCGCCGATCCACTCGTAGACGGCCAGGTGTCGCCGATACCAGTAGTTCTCGGCGGCCACGTTGGGCAGGGTCCGCTCGCCGGTGAGGGCCAGGGGCGGCACTCCGGGCGGCTGGTCACGCTGAACGTGGGCGTTCGTGGGCACGGGGCGACAGGGTAATCTGCCCTGCGGCATGGAGGCACTCCGCAGCGCGGACCAGATCCGCGAGGTCAACACGCGCTACCACGACGTAGCCGCCGAGAGCTATGACTCCAAGTGGGGCATCGACTTCGGTGAGATCGGTCAGCGCCAGGTCCTGGGCAAGCTGCGCAAGCTGCTCGGCGCCGAGCTCGACGACGGCTATGACCGCTCCCTGGAGATCGGCGCCGGCACCGGCTACTTCAGCCTCAACCTGCTCCAGGCCGGGGTGGTCGGCGAAGCTACGTGCACCGACATCTCCCCCGGGATGGTCAGCACCCTGGCCGGCAACGCCCAGCGGCTGGGGCTGTCGGTGCGCACCGCCCGCGCCGACGCCGAGTCGCTGCCCTTCGCGGACGCGAGCTTTGATCTCGTGCTCGGCCATGCCGTGCTGCATCACCTGCCCAACCTGCGCCGAGCGTTTGCCGAATTTCACCGTGTGCTGCGCCCCGGCGGTCGGATCGTGTTCGCCGGCGAGCCCTCACGGGTCGGAGACCGGATCGCATCGGTCCCCAAGCGCGGCGCCGTCCGGATCGCACCGGTGTGGCGTCGGCTGCTGCAGGCCAGTCCCGCCCCGCCCCCGGCGGCGGTCGGCTCGGCCGACCACGTCGATCACGAACTCGAGCGCTGCGTGGACATTCACGCCTTCGCCCCCGGCGATCTTCAGCGCCACGCCCGCCGGGCGGGCTTCGGGGAGGTCTCGGTCCGCGGCGAGGAGCTCGCGGCCAACTGGTTTGGCTGGTTCAACCGCACCCTGGAGTCCAGCGCCGAGGCGGCCGACGTGCCGATGCTCTGGCGCCAGTACGCCTTCCATGGCTACCTGATCCTCCAGCGCCTCGACGAGCGGGTGCTCGAGCCGCTGCTGCCGCCGGCCATCTTCTACAACCTGCTGCTCACGGCTCGTCGCTGAGAGAATCGAGCCGCCTACACTTTTTTCCGTGTCCAAAGCGGCGCTCCCCGAGTTTCCCCTCTTTCCTCTCGGCCTGGTCGCCCTGCCCGGTGAGCTGGTTCCGCTGCACATCTTCGAGGAGCGCTATAAGGCGATGATGAGCCGCTGTCGGGAGGACGAGAGCGAATTCGGGATCGTCTGGATGGCCGACGACGGCCTGCGCGACATCGGTTGCGCGATGGTGATCGAGAACGTGCTCGAGGAGCTCGAGGACGGACGGCTGAACATCCTCACCCGCGGCACCCGGCCGTTTCGCGTGCTCGAGCGTCAAGCCCATCTTCCTTACCCGGCCGGTGTGGTCGAGTTCGTCACTGACCGTGAGGACCCGCTTGAGCCGGAACTGACCGCTCGGGCCCGCGAGGCCTACGCCGATCTCGTCCAACGGGCCACCGACCGCGAGCCCGAGGACGCCGAGCTCGCCGAGTTGGGCGCCTACGAGATGGCGGCCACGGTCGACTTCGGGCTCGAGGCCAAGCAGGGTCTGCTCGATCTGCGCTCGGAGAATGCGCGCCTGCATCTGGTCACCCGGCTATTCCGGGCCGCCAGCAAACGCCTGGACTTCGTCGATCGCGCCCAGGCCCGGGCGCGTTCTAACGGCAAGGTCCGCTTCGGCTGAGCGGCGTCCCAGTCAGGGCGCGCCGGCAACGAGCGTGAACACGGTCATGAAGGCGCCGAACATGATGCAGTAGATCCCGAACGGGATCAGGTTGCGGTTCTTGAAGTACCGGGTCAGGAAGTGGACGGTGATCACCGCGGTGATGGCGGCGAACACGGCGGCGACCACGGCTGCCCCTCGCACCCCGCCGTTGCCGAGGTGGCCGGTCAGGTCCGGGAGCTTGTAGAGCCCGGCGGCGAGGATCGGCGGCGTGGCAAGCAGGAATCCGTACCGGGCGGCGTCGCTGTTGTCCAGTCCACGGGCCAACCCCGCCGTCATGACCACGCCGTCGCGGCTGATCCCGGCGATCAGAGCACTGGATTGGGCGACGCCGATCACGCCGGCCTCCTTGAACTCGAGCGTGTCCAATCGCCGGGAGCCCTCTTCGTTGAGCCCCTCGCGCTGGGCGAGCGCCCTTACTTCGGCGCGACGCCGGAAGCGCTCGGCCGCGAGCAGGATGCAGCCGTTGACCATCAAAAAGATGGCGGCCGAGAGTGGCTTGGCCAGGGCGACGCGGACCGGATGTTCGAGCGCGAGGCCCAGGATCCCGACCGGGATCGTGGCGCAGATGATCAGCCAGGCGAGCCGCTCGGTCGGAGTTTCGATCCGGCGCTTGCCCAGGGTGACGAAGAACGCCTTGATGATCGCGACCCAGTCGCGCCAGAAGTAGATCAGCAGGCCGATGGCGCTCCCGACGTGGAGCATGACCACGAAGGCCAGCCACGGAGACTCGGACTGGGACTGCCAGGCGACGACGTTGTGCCAACGAAACAGGGTCGGGAACAGGACCGTGTGGCCGAGGCTCGAGACCGGGAATAACTCGGTGGCCCCCTGGAGGACGCCGAGCACGATGGCCTGAAACGTGGTGATGAGGTTTTGGGCGGCAGCGACGATCATCGAAGCGGGGAAGAGTAGCCGGAGCCGGGTAACGGCGAGGTAAGGGGGCTCTTAGTCCAGACCGCAGGCCTGCTGGGCGGTCTGGGCCGCGAACAGCTCGGCCTGGGTCAGGATCGGGTGGCCCGTGGTATCGCGGTCTGAAAAGCTGACCGTGCCCTGCTGAAGCTTGATCCGGTAGCTGAAAACGGTCCCCGGGCCGGCGGGCAGGGACAGGTTCCGGCCGGCATCGGCGGCCAGGTTGACCGATAGGTCACGCGCGCGAATCAACAAAGCGTCAGTGAGCGTCCGGGACTTGCCGCCGTCGCACCGGATCGTGCCGCCGTCGTTGACGAGCAGGGTCAGCTTGGTGCCCTGGCCGGTCCGGGTGAGCACGAACAGGTCAGCCGAGCGCACGGCCAGGCCACAGGCCGCCACGGCCAGCGCCGCCAGCGCGGCCAGCGCCGCCAGCGCGGCCCCCCTCATGCGGGGCTGACCAGGACCGAGGCGCCGCCGCGGCGGGGGTCACCGCCGCCCGAGAAGCGGCCGTCGGCGTCACGGGCGGCGGCCTGCACCCCGCCGAAGAACAGGTTGCGCTCACGAAAGGGCGCCAGCTCGCGCCCGGCCGCGGCCAGCGCCGAGCCGTCGATCCCGGGCTCGGTGTAAACGACCCCATCCTCCCAATGCACGCGGGGCGCGTCGACGGCCGCGGTAGCGGTCGCGCCTTCGTCGATCGAACGGACGATCGTCTGCAGGATCGCCGAGCGGATCCGGTTGGAGCCGGCGCTGCCCACGGCCAGCGCGGGCACGCCGTCGCGCAGGACGACGGTCGGGGCCATCATGCTCGGCATCCGGCGGCCGGGCCGATAGCGGTGAAAGCCGTGGGGATTGAGATCCTGCTCGCCCAGCATGTTGTTGAGGTGAACCCCGGTCCCGGGGACGACCACCCCCGACGCCGACCCGTTGGAGCAGGTGACCGAGCACGCCCAACCCTCCCGATCCAGAACCGCTATATGCGTGGTCGAGCCCAGGCGGCTGGAAGCCGGGCCACCACCGTCCGCGCCCTCCGCGCCCTCCGCGCCCGCCTCTCCGTGCAGGAAGCGCGCCCCGAACTCGGGGTCGTCGAGGCCGTCGAGGAACTCGGCCGTGCGCTCGCCCTGGACGCGCTCCATCACCGCCACGAGCTCGGCCACGGTGGGCTGACCCTCGGTCGCGCCGAGCAGGGCCAGGGCGCGCGCGATCAGCAGCCCGCCGGCCGAAGGAGGCGGATTGATCAACACCTCGCGACCTCGGTAGGAGACCTCCAGCGGGGGCCGATCGATGACCTGGTAGGCCTCGAGGTCAGCGCGGGCCAGCAGGCCGCCCCGCCCCCGGACCCAGTCCGCGATCGCGGCCCCGATGTCGCCCTCGTAGAAGGGCCGGGCGCCCTCGGCCCCGAGGCGTTCGAGACTGTCGGCCAGCTCGGGCTGGAAGATCCGCTGACCAGCGGCCACGAGCCGTCCCTCGGGCGCGAACAGCGCCGAACACTCAGGGGTCGAGGTGACGATGCCACCCAGCAGCTCGACGATGTACGCCTGTTGGGCGTTGAGCTCCACGCCCTCGCGGGCCAGGCGGGCGGCGGGGGCGACCAGGGTTTGGAGCGCCAAACGCCCGAAGCGCCGCGAAGCCTCACACACGCCGGCCGGCATCCCGAAGCAGCCGACCGAGGCGACGCCGATGTTGAAGGTTTGGACCGCGTCCCCAAACGAGATCCGGACCGGCAGCAGGTCCGCGCCTGGGGTCGGGCCGATCTCCCGGCCGGGGGCCTCGACGAAGAAGTCGAGCAGGATCGGCTCCTGCCCGGGCGCCACGACCAGCATGTAGCCCCCCGCCCCGAGCCCGGTCAGCAGCGGTTCGGCGACGAACGAGGCCAGCATCGCCCCGAGCGCGGCGTCGACGGCGTTGCCGCCCTCCCGGAGGGCGTCCGCCCCCGCCGCGGCGCTCACCGGATGGCCGGCCGCCACCACCCCCAGTTCGTCGTGGTCGGGGCGGCCCGCGCGTGCACGAGTGGAAAAACTCAAAGCGTCACCGAGAGATTTTCACGTAAGGCACGAAATCAGCGCGCGATTGGAAAAAACTCGGCGGCCACGGCCAAGATTTGCGCGTTTGCCGGTAGCTCGTGCCCGTCCGGCGGTGGAGGGGCGAAGCTCGTGGGCCGTCAGCGACGGGGCATGAACTCGGGCACGTCGAGCTCCCGCGCGGGACGCGAGGTGCCCTCCCGTACCCGGCTTACCCGCGGTTCCCCAGCGGGCTCCCGGAACCGCGCGGGCTCACGCGCCGGCTCGGACCGCGAGCGCGACCCGTAGGGCTCCTCCTGGTGGCGGCGCCGGCGCGGCTCGCCGAAGCCGGTGGCCACCACCGTCACCCAGACCTGGTCGTCAAGCTTCTCGTCCACCATCGCGCCGAAGATGATGTTGGCGTCGGGGTGGGCGGCCTCGGCGACCGCCCGCGCGGCCTCGTTGACCTCCCACAGGGAGATGTCCTTGCCGCCGGTGATCGAGAGCAGGATCGAGCGGGCGCCGTCCATGCTCGTCTCCAGCAGCGGAGAGGCAACGGCCTGCTCGGCCGCGTCGATCGCCCGCCGCTCGCCCGTGCCCATGCCGATCCCGAGCAGCGCGTTGCCGGCATCGGACATGATTGTGCGCACGTCAGCGAAGTCGAGGTTGATCAGCCCGGGCAGGGTGATCAGGTCCGAGATGCCCTGGACGCCCTGGCGCAGAACGTCATCGGCGACCCGGAACGCCTCGACCATCGAGACGCCACGGTCGAGCACCGAGAGCAGGCGATTGTTGGGGACCACGATCAGCGTGTCGACCTCGTCGGCGAGGGCGGCGATGCCGGCCTCGGCCTGCTCGCGTCGGCGCGTGCCCTCGAACTGGAAAGGCCGGGTGACGATCCCGACGGTCAGCGCCCCGAGCTCGCGGGCGATCTGGGCGACGATCGGCGCCGCCCCCGTGCCCGTGCCGCCGCCGGCACCGGCGGCGATGAAGACCATGTCCGACCCGCGCAGCATGGCCTTGATGCGGTCGTACTCCTCGCGGGCAGCGCGGCGACCGAGTTCCGGGTCTGAGCCGGAGCCGAGTCCGCGGGTGATGCCATCCCCGATGTGCAGGGTCTCGTGGGCCGCCGAGAGCTGCAGCGACTGCAGGTCGGTGTTGATGGCCAGGAACTCGACCCCCTCGACCTCGGCCTCGACCATGCGGTTGACGGCGTTGACGCCGGCCCCGCCGACGCCGACCACGCGCAGAACCGGGTGTCCGAGCGCAGGCGCGACCGGGAAGGGATCGGAGTGATCCAGGCGCGCGTAGACGTCGGGGGCGGGCTCCGCGGGACGCGCGGGCTCCGCCGCACGCGTGGCGGGGGCCGGGCGGGCGGGCTCGGCCGGAACCTCGAGGAGGTTCTCGGGGATGTCCGACGCGAAGGCGGCTCGCAGGCGCTCCTGGGGCGACGGGATATGACGCTCGGGAGCTTCCTCGGCTGCCGTTGCGCTCTCAAAGGAGGGATGGGACCGGCGGCGCGGATCGGACGGAGACTCGGTGACCGCCGGCGTCGCGGGCGCCGAGACCTCCGCGGGAGCGGCCGGGGCCGCGGCTTTTGGCTCGGCCGGCTTCTTGGCCGGCTTCCTGGCCGGCTTCTTGGCCGGCTTCTTGGCCGGCTCGTTGGACGGCTTCTCAGCCGGCGTGTTGTCCTCGGCGGTCTTGCGGAACAGGTCGGCAAGCGGGCCTTCCCGCATGCTCGCGCGCTTACCGGTTGCCATTTGCGAGAACCTCCTTGGCGAGCTGCCTATAGGCGTGTGCGGCCAGACCGTCGGGATCGTACTTCAGCACGGACATGCCTTTCACAGGCGCCTCAGCAAAACGCACCGTTTTGCGGATTCGCGAGGCAAAGACCTGGTCTCCGAAGTTCTCCTCGAGCAGCTCGATCGCCTCCTTGGCGTGCAGCGTGCGAAGGTCGACCAGGGTGGGCAGGATGCCCTCGATCTCGACATCCGGGTTCAGGTTCTCGCGAATCATGGCCAGCGTGTTCTGCAACTGGATCAGCCCGCGCATCGACAGATATTCGCATTGCACGGGGACGATCACCTTGTGTGAGGCGGTGAGGGCGTTGATCGTGAGCAGACCGAGGCTCGGCGGGGTGTCGATGAAGATGAAGTCATAGTCGTCCCGAATGTCACGGAACGCCTTTTCCAGTGAGCGCTCACGGCCGATCATGGTCGACATGGCGATCTCCGCGCCGGCCAGATCAATCGAGGCGCAGGCGATGTCGATCTCCCGCTTGCGGATCACCTCGCGAATCGGGACGTGGTGTACGAGCACGTCGTACATCGACTGCTCGAGAGTGTCAGGATCGATGCCCTGGGACATGGTCAGGTTGCCCTGGGGGTCCATGTCACAGCACAGCACGCGGTGCCCTTCCTCAGCGAACGCCACCGCGAGATTGAGGGTGGTCGTGGTCTTGGCAACGCCACCCTTCTGGTTGGCGAGCGTGATCACCTTGCAGGTGGACATCAGCGAGGACTCCGATGCGCTTGGGAACTCATACGCGCCTGTATTCGCACGCGACGGGAGAAATCCTCCGCCCGGCGCTGGTTCGAAGGGTCAGTATTTTCCCCTGGCGTGCCCGGCCTTCTCGATCGCCGCCTGATCTTCGTCACCGGCAAGGGTGGCGTCGGCAAGTCGACGGTGGCCACCGCGCTCGGCGTACTCGGGGCGCGTCACGGTAAGCGCACGATCGTCGCCGAGTTGGCCAGCCAGGGGGCAATCCGCGCCACCTTCGAGAGCGAGGGCGAGACCTTCGAGGAGGTCCGGCTCTCCGAGCGCCTGTTCACGATCTCGATCGATCCCCAGCGCGCGATGGACGAATACCTCCGGGTCAAGACCGGCGCGGTCGGCTCAGCGCTGGGCTCGAGCCGGTTGTTTCAGGCCTTCGCGATGGCCACGCCGGGGATGCGCGAGCTGCTCAGCATCGGCAAGGTCTGGGAGCTGGCCCAGTTCGAGCGCCGCACCCAGGGGGCCGATGCCTATGACCTCGTCATCGTCGACTCCCCCGCCGCCGGGCACGGGGTGGGGATCCTGCGCACGCCGCGGACCTTCGCCGAGATCGCGCGGGTCGGGCCCATCGCTCGTCAGGGCGCGACGATCGCCACCACGATCGCCGACCGCGAGTTTACGGCGGTGGTCGCGGTGGCCACCGCGGAGGAGATGCCGGTCAACGAGACGCTGTGGCTGCGTGATGCGCTCACCGCCGAGGGTTTGGCGCTGGAGGCGGTGCTGGTCAACGCGCTCTACCCTGGGCGATTTAAACCCGCCGAGCGCAAGGCGCTCGAGAAGGCTCGCGCGCAAGCCACCTCACCGCTGGCGTCGGCCGCGATTCGCGCGGCGCTCTCCGAACAGGCGCGGGCCAAGGCCCAGGGCGAGCAGTTCGCGCGCCTGGCCGACGGGCTCGGCCTGGACCTGGTCTCGCTCCCGTATCTGTTCGCCGAGCAGATCGGCCCGGCTGAGCTCGAGCAGCTGGCGGACGCGCTCGAGGACGGTCTGGGCACGCTGGTCCGGGCGACGGCGGCGTCATGAGCGTCGCCGAGCTACTGGACGGCAAGCGGATCTGCGTGTGCGGCGGCTCGGGCGGGGTCGGCAAGACCACCACCGCCGCCGCGGTGGCCCTGGGGATGGCCGCCCGCGGAGCCAAGGTCGCGGTGGTGACGATCGATCCGGCCAAGCGACTGGCCAACGCCCTGGGTCTGGACGAGCTCGAGAACGAACCCCGACGGGTCGGGCCCGAGCGGTTCGCGGGGACGATCGAGGTCTCGGGGGAGCTCTGGGCGATGATGCTCGACCCGAAACGCACCTTTGACGAGCTGATCGACCGGATCGCCGCCGATCCGGACCGCGCCGAGGAGATCAAGGCCAACCGCGTCTATCGAGAACTGTCCACGGCCGTCTCGGGCTCGCAGGAGTTCACAGCCGTGTCCAAGCTGTTCGAGCTCGATCGGGATAACCAATTTGATCTGCTGGTGCTCGACACCCCTCCGTCGCGCAACGCGTTGGACTTCCTGGACGCCCCCGGGCGGCTGACCTCGTTTCTGGAGGGACGGGCACTGAAGGCCTTCATCCGGCCCACCGGGATCGGGATGCGGGTGCTGGGTCGCGGAGCCGCCCCGTTTCTGACCGCCCTGCGACGGGTCACCGGCGTTGACCTGATCAGCGACCTGTCGACCTTCTTCGCGCTGCTCGGGGACATGACCGAGGACTTCTCGGCCCGCGCCGCGCAGGTCGAGAAGCTGCTGCACGCTGACAGCACCGCGTTTGTGCTTGTCACCTCGGCCTCACCGCCGGCGATCGACGAGGCGGTCTGGTTTCGGCGCACGCTCAGTGAGGGCGGGCTCCCGTTCGCCGGCGTGATCGTCAACCGGGTCCACCACGACCTGCTCGGCGAGAGCGATCCGCAGGACCTGCGGGCCACCCTCGGCAAAGGCCTGAAGCCGGGCCTGGCTGACCGCGTGGCGGCGAACTTCGATGACTACCACGTGCTGGCCCGCCGGGACGCCCGCGGCCTGGAGCGGCTGGCCTCAGAGCTCGGCGACCGCCCGCAGCTGCTGGTTCCGCAGCTCGACGACGACGTCCACGACATCGAAGGGCTGCTCCGCGTGCACCGGTTCCTGTTCGCGTCCGATGCCGAGCACGAGCGCCTGCTCGCCGACGTGGTGGCCTGAAACCAGCTTCTAGTCGGCCGCGTGGAGGATCAACGGCTCCGCGTCGGAGCCCGTCCAGCTCGCCCAGCGCAGGAGGGTCGGCTGCCAGTGCTCGGGGTCGATCGGGCCGTCGAGGTCTGAGAGCGTCAGGCGCTCTTGGTGCAACATCTCCCAGACGGCCTGCTCGGCCAGCGCGAGCCGCTCGCTCACCCGCCAGGCGGGGTACTCGGCGGCGACCAGCTCCATGACCTCGGAGAGGGTGATCGAAACCCGCGCGGCGTGACCCAGGGTGTCTTTGAACATCGCCACCGTCGAGCGGCCCTCCGCCCCGCGCTGGGCCTCGGCCAGCACGGTCTCGGTCACGTCGTTCGAAGTCCGGCCGACGTTGGCCCAGCCGCGACCCAGACCCATGTCCTCGATCCGCAGCTCGGGCCCCTCGAAAATGATCAGCCGGGCCTTTTCCGGCGTCCAGCGGCGGTCTTCGTGGACCACCGGCGAGCCGCTCACCCAGGGCCGTGCGAAGCGCAGATCGAGCTCCTCGCGGGTCAAGTTGAAGGCCCGCGCGACGTGGGGAAACTGGCGCAGCTCGAGATGAAACACGACCGAAAGGGTCCCAGGTTGCCCGGCCAGGCGGCCCATGACCCAGAACGAGCGGGCCTCTACGGCCCGCTCGGTCTGCTGGTCGCGCTCCCCCTGACTTCATACGAGCCCCAGGACTTACGTGTTTGTGCCTGGTGGGCAAAACACTCCCAGCCTCCAAGGAGACCGAGTAGGGAGCGGCCAGACCTCTAGGTTACCGCGGCCGCCGCGGCGAGCAGTTCGTCGGCGACGGCGACCAGGTCCGCGTCCAGATGTCCGCACAGAGCGTCGCGCAGAAGCGCCCGCAGATGTTCGGACAACTCTTCGACCAGGCCGTCGACTCCGGTCTCACCGGGGTTCAGGCCCGTGATCACCGCACGCTCGAGGGCGATCGCCCGCGCCGTGCGCTGCGCCAGGATCGCTCGCTTCTCCGGTGGTGCGCAAATCACCGACAAGCGCTGCGCCAGGCGCCCGCTCGACGGCCCCTCGGGCTCGAGCAGGGCCCGCAGGGCAAGCAGGTAGTCGGTCAGCGCCTCGAACGGGGCGAGGCGCTCGCAGCCCATCTCGAAGCGGGCCAGGGCCCAGGACAGCTCACCGCCACCGGGGAGCCGGCGAGTCACGAGATCACAGAAGGCCCGCAGTTCGTCCGCCTGCGCCGCCCTGACCACGGTCAGGAAGCGGGGCCGCCCGCTGGCGCCGATCGCCACCGGCCGCCAGTTGCCCGCCTCGGTTCGGGCCCAAGCCGCGGGGCCGAGGGCATAGCCGCCGCGCTCGAACAGACGCAGCGCGGTCAGCAGGCGCCGAAACCGGGAACGCGCGCTGGCCAAGGGCACCCGCGAGGAGCGGTCCTGCTCGACGGCAAGAACCGCGAGGACGTTGGGCCCCTCCCCGTCGTCCCAGATCGCTTCGTCGGGAGCGTCATCCAGGGCGTCGCCCCGGATCAGTGAGAGGCCCTGTCCGAGCGAGAGCTCGATCGTGTCCGGATCCAGCTCGATACCCAGCACCGGAGCGATCACGGTCGCGGTGCCGTGAGCCTCGTAGAGGGTCCGTTCGAGTTCGGAGTAGGCCGCCTCGAAATGGGCCGGTTCGAAGCCGAACTCGCTGCGCTCATCGAAGACGGCGGTCAGGAAGGCCCCCAAGGCCGCGTCGGCGCGAGCCCGCGGTTCGGACGGGATCCGGCTCTCGCCCTGCTCGCGCAGATATACACCGGTCGCCTCACAGTCGGCCAGGGCCGCTGCGGCGGCGCCGTAGCTGGACAGCGTGGTCAGCTCGGACAGCCGACCCCGGATGAAATCGCCGGTCAGCGGGCGGTAGCAGTACAGCGAGGTGCGTCCCCCGCGCTGCTCGACGATCTCAAACGGCAGTTCGGCCCCACCGGCGGCATCCGCCGACAGACGCCCGCTGGACTCAACCGTGAACGACTCGAGCAGGCGATGAAGGACGGCATTGCGCACGGGTGTGCGATTTCTTCACCGGAGGCGGCGATCCTCCCTGCGGCACGGCGCCTTGCAGCGCCACTCGGATTCCGTCAGGTCAGGCGAGCGCGGGCTCGCGGACGTCGGCCGCATCCACGCCCAACCATTCGCGCCCGTAGCTGCGCATGTCCTCGATCAGCGGCACCAGCGCGCGCCCCTTGCTGGTCAGGACGTACTCGACCCGTGGGGGCACCTCGGGGAAGGTCTGGCGCTTGACAATGCCCTCCTCCTCAAGCGCGCGCAGGCGCAGCGACAAAGTTCGGGGACTGATTCCCGCCAGCGAGCGCTCCAGCTCACAGAACCGAGACCGCCCATCGGCGAGATCCCGGATCACGAGCAACGTCCACTTTCCGCACACGATCTCCGCTGTCCTACACACCGGGCAAGTATCTCGCTCAACCATCACTTGCTCCGATTCTAGCGCAATGCTTTACGAACTGAAGCAGGGTTGGACGAACCGCGGGCGTCCGTTCGTTTCGTGCCACTGCGGCGCAACCAGCGCTGGCGACGGGAACCGTCGCGTTCGCGGACCCAACCCAGCGAGCGGAACCACCTTCTCCGGGGTTGGTCGTCACAGATCCACCTGTCGGACATGGCCTGACAAGCCCCCGCCGACCCCGGTGGGCTCGTCGTACGATGTCCATTTCTCGGGCTCGCACCCTTGGAGCGTGCCGGGGCTGGTGGTTGAGGGCGGAGCCGTTCAGGTGGCTCAGGCGACGTCGCGAAGCTTCTGCGCCTCGGCGAGCGACTGGAGCTTCTTGAGCGACTGGTTCTCGATCTGGCGAATCCGCTCGCGCGTGACGTTGAACGTTCTCCCGACCTCGTCGAGCGTCCGCGGATGCTCGCCGCCGAGACCGTAGCGAAGCTCGAGCACGCGCCGCTCGCGGTAGCTGAGGTTCTCGAGCGCCTCGCGGAGGGCTTCCTTGGTCAGGATCTCCGCCGCCCGCTCGTACGGGGATTCGGCCCGCTCGTCGGCGATGAACTGGCCGAACTCGGACTCCTCCTCGTCACCGACGGGCTTCTCGAGCGAGACCGGGGCCTGCGCGGAGCGCTTGATCGACTCGACTTCCTCGGGCTCGATCCCCGTGACCTCGGCGATCTCCTCGGCGGTGGGCTCGCGGCCCAGCTCGGTGACCAGCTTGCGCTCGGCGCGGCCGATCTTGTTGAGCTTCTCGACCACGTGTACGGGGATGCGGATCGTCCGAGCCTTGTCGGCCAGGGCCCGCGCGATCGCCTGGCGAATCCACCAGGTCGCGTAGGTCGAGAACTTGAAGCCCTTGCGGTAGTCGAACTTCTCAGCCGCGCGTACCAGCCCGAGCGTGCCTTCCTGGATCAGGTCAAGGAAGGGCAGGCCCTGGTTGCGGTAGTTCTTGGCGATCGAGACCACCAGGCGGAGGTTGGACTCAACCATCTTCTGCTTGGCGTCGAGGTCGCCGCGCTCGATGCGCTTGGCGAGATCGACCTCCTCCTGCGCGGTCAGCAGCCGCACCTTGCCGATGTCCTTGAGGAACAGCTGCAGGGAGTCGGTCGTCATGTCCGGCTTGAGGTCCAGCGCCGTCTTGGCCTTGCGGCGGCCGCGCTTGTCGGGAGCGCGCTCAACCTCGGTGGCGGCGAGCGCGGGGTCGACCTCCTCCACGAGCTCGATCTCGGCCCGCTCGAGGAAGCCGTGCAGCTCCTCGACGTCAGCCTCGTCGAGATCCAACTCGGATACCGCCCCGGCGATCTCGGAGTACGTGAGCACTCCGAGCTGCTGGCCCCGGTTGACGAGTCCCTTGATCTCCTCGAGTTCCTGCAGTTCCGCTACAGACATCTGATTCCGTTTCCGTCCTGCGCCGGCACCGGCGCCGAGTATCAGCGATCCGGCCGAGGCCTTCCTGGAGGCGCACGACCGCTACTCAAACATGCGGCCTAGTGTATTTACTACATTTTCTGAAGTCAACGCGTCGACCCCTATCACCCTAGCGTGGCGCAGTTCGCGTTTTGGTTCATTTATCGGCGGGGACGGCGACGTTCTACATCTCTATACGTAGAACAGCGGCGTCCGTTTCAAAGTTGCCGTGGAATTTTGATCCAATGCGCGATCATGTACCGCGATGCCCGATAAACCTCAAGCTGGAGTCCTCGCCAGCCTTCCCCGAACGCGGCCACATCGGCGGAGCGCCAAGCGCTCGCCGGCCGCGCCCGCCGAACAACCGACGCAGGCGTCCGCAGAGCCGGCTGCGTCCAGAGAGCCGGCTGTGACCCGGGCGAAGCCGGGCGCCGCCCCGCCCAAGCGCGCTCCGAGGACGCCGGCCAAGGCGGCCAAGGCGGCCAAGGCGGCCAAGCCGGCCAGAGCAGCCAAGCCGCGGACGGCCGCCAAAGCCTCGGCCGGCGCCCAGGCGAGGACCGCTAAGGCGACCGGGCGCGGCCATCACACGCAGCCTCGCACCCAGGCTCCGCGGGTTTCCTCCGCGGGTCGGAAGCCCCCGCCGCCCGATCCGGCCGCCGGACCGCTGGGTACGGCCGTCCAGGCCGCCGCCGAGTTGGCCGAAATCGGGATGATGGCCAGCGCCCGGGCGTTGCGCGGTGCACTCTCGCGCCTTCCGCGCCCCTGAGTCCAGTCCCGTAGATAACCTCCGGGGCGGAGTTTCGTATACTGCCCCGCTTCAGCCGAACGATGGTCCGTCCGCGGACCATCGACGGGGGAACCACTTGCGGGCCACTTGGCCCGCGGGGGCGAATCGGTCCGGCCAAGGACCGTAGCGCTCAAATCGCGCGAGCCCGTCAGCTCACCCCGTAGGCACCAACAACAGGACGGTAATTTACGAATGGGTCGCCGTGCCAATCTCTATGCCGTAACGGCGCTGCTCGTCACCGGGCTCGCCCTGCCGGGGACGGCCATCGCCTCCAGCGGTGGCTCGGGCCTCAGCCCCAGCGGGGGGATGGGCCCGACACCGGGATCAGGCGTACAGCCCGCCAACTCCCCCGTGACCGCCAGCGGCAACGGAGTGACCCTGACCACCAACGCATCCGCGCTGCTGCGCAAAGGCCTCAGCTTCAGCGGCAACGCGCCCGCCCGCGCCGCCGGCCAGACCATCCGGATCCAGCGCCTGGGCCACCAAACCAAATGGCACTGGGCCCGGACCGTCCAGACCACCGTTGGTAGTGACGGCAGTTACAGCGTGGACTGGAACACCAACCACATTGGCCGCTTCTTGATCCGCGCGGTCCTGAGCGGTTCGGCCAACGCCACAGCCGCTTCGGCGGCCAACGATCCCACCGTCACCACGACGGTCTACCGTCAGGCGATCGCCACCCAGTACGGCCCCGGCTTCTACGGCCAGCGGACCGCGTGTGGGCACCGGCTGACCCGGACGACGATCGGCGTGGCCAACCGAACCCTGAAATGCGGCAGCCACGTCGCGATCCTGTACCGCGGCAAGACGCTGACCGTACCCGTGATCGATCGAGGGCCCTACGCCAACCACGCGGACTGGGATCTCACCGAAGCGACCGGCCACGCGCTCGGAATCAGCGGCACGGCCACCATAGGCGCCGTCTCGCTCCCCACTCAGCCGTCGCGGCCCTAGAAGCGTCTAGTGAGTCTCCCGTTTCAGGGAGGCCCGCTAGTACGAGTCGCCGCCCTGGGGATCTTCGCGCACGGCGTGGAGGACGTCGACGCCACGGGCGGCGGCCGCGAACCGGGCCTCTTCGGCGGCTTCGATCAGCTCGGCCGGAGTGCGCCCGTCCTCGCCCAAGACGGAAACGCCCACGCTGGTTGTCAGCGGCGCCCCTCGCCAGGGATCGCCCGCGCGGACCGCGCTGGCGATCCGGGACCCGAGCGCCTGGGCGCCGGTCCGTCCGGTGTCCCGGGCGATGATCCAGGCCCGTGACTCCGTCTCGCAGACCAAGATGTCCTGCCGGCGGACGACTCCGCGCACGGCGCGGGCAAAGGCTCCGAACGTCCCGGCCGCGCCGTCCTGGGTTTCCACCGTCAGAACCCGGTCGGCGTCCTCGAGCTCGGCCAGTAAGAGCGACAGCGGAGCGTCCGCAGTGCGCTGAATCTCCTCCTCGAGCGCCTCCACCCACAGAGCCGCGGCCGCCGGCGCAGGGGAATCAATCGCCCCCCAGCCCCAGCGGGGAGTCTCCGCGGCGGGCGGCTCCGGGGGCAACGTCTCCTCGGCGGGGGGCTCGCGGCGGGGCGGCTCGGCGGTCCGGTGCGGGCGGGGGGGCCGGCGCGGTTCGGGGTAATCCACCGCCGCCAACGGCGGCGAAGGCGCCGATCCGGAACCGGGCACGGGACCCTCACCGTGCGCGAGGGCGGCGGCTCGCATGAGCTCGGTCACCTGGGAGAGCCGCTCGGCGAGCTCGGAGATCAGATCGGGATCGGGATCGGGCAGCTCGGCGCGCAGAGCGGACCACATGACCGCGTGCAGCGCGTCTACCGCGAGCGACGTGGTCGCCGCGCCGGTCGCGCCGGCCAGCTCCCCGACCCGGGCCGCCAGCGGGGCCAGTGCGCCACCGGGCTCGAGCCGCCGGTGGTCGGTCTCGTCGGCCAGCGCGCGCAGGATCGCTGCGCACACCCGCGGTCCCTCCCGGGTCAGATCGGCGGCTAGGATCCGCGGCGCATCGTCGAGCGGGGCCCGCTCGAGCAGCGCCAGCAGCCAGCCCTTGGTCAGATCCTCGGCCCGAGCCAGGAGCACATCGATGGGCGCGTCCGCAACCGGTCGCGCCCGGCGGCGGCGGGGTGGGCCTGACAGCATCGGAAGTCTTCTATCACGCGCCCCAGTCGGCTCGATCACGAAAATCCTCAAAATCCGAGGTTCCGCAATGGCGACCAAGTTGATCACGGTGGCAGAGGCCCGGGCCCGGGTCCTCGAGCGCGTCACGCCGCTCTCCTCCGAGCCCCAATCAGTATCCGACGCGCTGGGCCGGGTCCTGGCCGCCGACGTCCTGGCCGCCGGCGACGTGCCCCGCTTTCCGTCCTCGGCCATGGACGGCTATGCGATCCACGCCGGTCCGGCGGGGCGGCGGCTGACCCTGGCCGGTGAATCCCGGGCCGGAAGACCGGCTGGACACACGTTGGGCGACGGCGAGGCGATCCGGATTTCCACCGGTGCCGCGGTTCCCGAGGGTGCAACCGCCGTGATCCCCCAGGAGGACGTCGACGCCGATCGGGCGGATGTCCTGACCCGCGCCGAAGTGCGCCCGGGCCAGAACATCCGCGTCCCGGGAGAGGACATGCGGGCCGGGTCGGCGATCCTCACCACCGGCCGGATTCTGGGCGGCGTCGAGCTCGGGGCGATCGCCACCGCCGGGCTGGGGCGCGTCGCGGTGGCCCAGCGTCCTCGGGTGGCCGTCCTGTGCACCGGAGACGAGCTCAGAGCCCCCGGAGAGCCGCTTGGCCCAGGCGAAATTCACAACTCCAACGCGCCGATGCTGACCGGCCTGGCCGCGTCGGCAGGCGCGCAGACCGGCGCCGCGCAGCGGCTGCCCGATGACCGCGCGGCGACCCGCACGGGCATCGCGACCGCCCTGGAGAGCTCCGACGTGGTGCTGATCTCAGGCGGCGTCTCGGTCGGTCCCCACGATCACGTCAAGCCCGTGCTCGCCGATCTGGGCGTCGAGGAGGTGTTCTGGAGCGTCGCCCTTCAGCCCGGCAAGCCGACCTGGTTCGGGACCTCGGGCGACGGCCGGCTCGTGTTCGGGCTGCCGGGTAACCCGGTCTCGGCGGTGGTCACCTTCTCGTTGTTCGTCTCGCCGGCGCTCGCTGCCTTGCAGGGCGCGCACCCGGTCGCCAGCCTCGAGGCGACCGCGGTGCTCGGCGTGCAGGTGCGGCGCAACCCGCGCCGCGAACAGGCGATCCGAGTCCGTCTCAAGCGTGGTGACGGGCCCCCGGTGGCGACCCCGAACGGCGCCCAGGGCTCGCATGTCCTGACCTCGCTGATCGGCGCCGACGCGCTCGCGATGGTCCCGGCCGGCGAGGGGACGCTGCCGGTCGGAGCCGCCGTCGCCCTCGAGGCCCTGGCAAGCTGACGCGATGCTCGCGCCTGTGACCCTGATCGTTGTCCTCTTCACCGTGGCCGCCGCCTATCTGCGGCGCCGGGTGCGGCGGCTCCCGGCCCGGTCGGTGATCGTCTCCCCGCGCGAGTCCACGGTCGTGGCCGGGGATGGTCGGGTGCGCTCCAAGCAGTCGGCCGAGCTGACCTTTGCTCCGGCCGAGCTGGACCGGATCTGGGGCCCCGCCAACCTCGAGAACCTGGGCCGGACCTACTGGCTGTTTCTCACCCGGGTGACCCTGGGCCTGATCCGGGTGGTCTACAGCGCGGATACGCGGTCGGTGGTCCTGCTCGCCCCGCCTCTGACCCTGCTGCGCTTCGATGCCCCCGAGTACACGATCGAGCCCGGGCACGGAGCGGTGCGGTGGCGGGTCCGGGACGGGCTGCTCGTGGCCCGGTCCGGTCGCGGCTCGGGTTACCTCGCCCTCGACGTCCACCGTGAGGCCGACAACGACCAGGGCCGGGTGCGGCTGCGCATCACCGCCGAGGTGTCGAACTTCTATCCGTCGATCGCCGTCGGCTTCGGCATCCCGGTCTACCGCATGACCCAATCCGCGCTCCACGTGCTCGTGACCCACTCCTTCCTGCGCTCCCTGGCCAAGCTGCGGCTGGCCGAATCAAAGGTCGGCTCGCTCGCCGGTCAGCCATAGGGCTCCCCACTCAGCTGTAGCGGATGCCCATCGCCCGCATTTTGGCGCGATCGTGGCGCGCCGAGATGCGCCGGACCGTGCCCGAGCGCGAGCGCATGACCAGCGATTCGGTGCTCGCCCCGCGGTCACCCTGGTAACGCACACCCTGGAGCATGTCCCCGTCGGTGACGCCGGTGGCCGAGAAGAAGGCATCGTCACCGGCGACCAGATCGTCGCAAGTGAGGATCTTCTCGAGGTTGTAGCCCGCGTCCCGAGCGGCGGTCCGCTCGTCGTCGTCGCGGGGCCACAGCCGGCCGAGGAGCTGGCCGCCGATGCACTTGATGGCGGCGGCCGAGATCACGCCCTCCGGTGTGCCGCCGATGCCCCAGAGCAGATCCACCGGAGAGTTCTCGCTCACGGCCAGCAGCGAGGCGGAGACGTCGCCGTCGGTGATCAGACGGACCCGCGCGCCCGCGTCACGGACCTGGGCAATGGCATCGTGATGACGCTCGCGGTCGAGCATTACGACCATCACGTCGCGGATGTCGCGGTTCTTACGCTCGGCGATCAGCCGCAGGGTCTCGGCCAGGGGCCGGTCGAGATCGAGCAGGTCGGCAATCTCGGGGCCGCCGGCGATCTTCTCCATGTAGAAGCAGGGGCCGGGATCGAACATCGCTCCGCGTTCGGAGAGGGCGATCACGGCCAGCGCGCTGGGCATCCCCAGGGCGGTCAGGCGCGTGCCCTCGAGCGGATCGACCGCGATGTCGACGGCCGGAGGGCTGCCGTCACCGATGTGCTCACCGTTGAAGAGCATCGGGGCCTCATCCTTCTCGCCCTCCCCGATCACCACCACGCCGTCCATCGAGACCGAGTCCAGGACCGAGCGCATGGCGTCCACGGCGGCCTGGTCGGCGCCCTCCTTGTCGCCGCGACCGACCATCCGGGCCGCCGCCAATGCGGCCGCCTCGGTCACCCGAACGAGCTCGAGGGCCAGGTTGCGATCGGGCTTGTTGGGGCCCGAGCTGCTCATCGGACCCCGGAGGGCTTGCTCATAGGACCCCGGGCGGCTTGCGCTGGGCGCCGCTCTTCTGGGCGCGCCAGACCGCGCCGACCAGGATCAGCAGGTCGGCGAGCAGTCCCACGTACCAGCCGATCGCGATCGTGATCTCCCCCTGGGGGGTTCCGGGCTTGTCGATCAGGCCCCGGAACACGGTCACGGTCAGGGCCACCAGCGCCACGACCGCCGTGAGCTCACCCCGGGGCCAGGACAGCGCATGGCCGCGGATGATGATGTAAGCCAGGATCGCGGGGGCGACGGCGGCGACGAGCAGGATGAAGCGGATGTAAGCCAGCGAGTGCCAGCCGGTGCAGGTGGTCTTGGGCCCGTGACAGGGTCCTAGCACCGCGTTGTGGTTGCCCAGCGTATACCAGGTCATGAGCAGCGAGAGCCCGAGCAGGATCCCTCCCACCGTGGCCAGCAGCTCGCCCCGAGTCAGCGCCTTGAAGTGCATGCGCGGCGGAGCCTAACCGTTTCTGAGGCCGCGGGATGCCGTCGCGCGGGCGGCTCCGCCGGCCCTCCGTGACCGGGCGGTTTGAGCGACACTGCCGGGATGGATTTTCAGCCGCTGTGGCCCCCGGGTGACCTGGTCGAGATCGAGAGCTTCATCGACGGGCTTGATTTCGCCTCCCGGGCACACGCGCAATTGCCGTACACGGTCGTCAACTTCATCTCCAGCCTGGACGGTCGGGCGAGCGTCGGGGGCCGCTCGAGCGCCCTGGGCGATGACGGCGACAAGGCCGTATTCCGCGCCCTGCGCCGCGCCGCCGACGCGGTCCTGGTCGGTACCGGGACGCTGGGCGTCGAGCGCTACGGCCGGATCGTCGCCGACCCACAAGCCCGCGAACGGCGCTCGGCCCGCGGCTTGCCCGGCGAGCCGTTGGCCTGCACGCTGACTCGCACCGGCTCTCTGCCCCTGGATATCCCGCTGTTCGCAGAGCCCGAGGCTGAGGTGGTGGTGTTCTCCGGGCAGGACGTGGACCTGACCGGTGTGCGGGCGCGGGTCGAGGTGGTCCGGCTCGAGCCCGAGGAGCTCAGATTCGCGACCGCCTTGGCTCACCTGCGCACTGAGCGGGGGGTCCGGACGCTGCTCTGCGAGGGCGGTCCCCGAGTCTTCGCCACCCTCCTGCGCGAGCGCCTCGTGGACGAGCTCTGCTTGAGCTTGGCGCCCAAACTGGCCGGAGGCGGCGTGGCGCCGGCCATCACCCGCGGGCCCGAGCTTCCCGGCCCGGCTTCGGTCAGGCTCGACGGGGTCCTGGAACGGGCGGGAACCCTGTTTCTGCGCTACGGGTTCCCGAGATAGGTTTTGGCGAACGCGTCCTGATGCCACAATGGGAGGCGATGGACGGGCGCAACGCAACGGCGGTCGCACAACCCCTGAGGGCAGCCGAGGCGGAGCTCGCTACGGCGCTGATCGAGGCCCGGGAGCGAACCCTGGCGCTGGTGGCATCGGTTTCCGACCCCGACCTCGAACGCGTCCATTCTAAGCTGATGAGTCCGCTGGTCTGGGATCTCGGCCATATCGCGGCCTTCGAGGACCTGTGGCTCGGGCACCGCTACGGTGGGCGCCCGCTTCTGCGCGACGGCCTGGCCGAGATCTATGACGCCTTCGAGACGCCGCGAGCCCGCCGCGGTGACCTGGACTTCCTGCGCCCGGACGAGGCCCGCGAGTACCTCGCCGAGGTCCGGACCCGGTCGCTGGAGGTGCTCGCCCAGCGCGGTCTCGGCGACGGCACCGTGGCCGAGTTGGTGCTGCGCCACGAGCAGCAGCACAACGAGACCATGCTGCAGACGATCCAACTCGCCCAACTGCGCGACTACGCGCTGCCCGACCCGGAGACGACCCCGGCGTCGGGCCCAGGCCAGTCGACGTGCGGCGGTGGGCTCGAGCTGGTGGAGGTCCCCGCCGGTCGCTGCACGATCGGCGCCGGCGCCGATGGCTTTGCCTATGACAACGAGCGGCCGCGCCATCAAACCGACGTGCGCGGATACCTGATCGGCCGCACCCCGATCACCAATGCGACGTATCTGACCTTCGTGGAGGGAGGTGGATACGAGCGACGTGAATGGTGGTCCGCCGAGGGTTGGGCGTGGAAGGAGGACTACGACATCACACGACCAGAGGGCTGGACGGCCGACCTTCGGGCGCAGTGGTGTCTGCATAAGCTCGAGCCGCTGCACCCCAACCGGCCGGTCGTCCATATCTCCTGGTTCGAGGCCGACGCCTTCGCCCGCGCGCACGACCTCCGCCTTCCCACCGAGGTTGAGTGGGAGAAGGCGGCGACCTGGGATCAGGAGCTGGGGGCGGCCAGACCGGCGCCATGGGGCGATCAGCCCACGGTCGCCGGGATGCACGCCAACGTCGATCACCTCGCCGGCGGTCCAACCCCGATCGACGCCTGTCCCGGCGGCGGGTCTCGCTATGGCTGCCTGGGCATGATCGGGGACGTCTGGGAGTGGACGGCGAGCCCGTTCGCGGGCTACCCGGGCTTCCGCGCCTACCCCTACCGTGAGTATTCGGAGGTCTTCTTCGACTCCGAGTGCCTGACGCTGCGCGGAGGCTCGTGGGCGACACGAGCGCGCGTGGCCACCGCCACCTTCCGCAACTGGGATTACCCCCAGCGCCGGCAGATCTTCGCCGGGATGCGAGTCGCCAAGGATCTCCGGCGATGAAATCAATGCAGACGATGCCCGGCGTTCAGGTCGACTCGTGGCTCACCGACGACGATGAGCGCTCCCTGGCCAATGACGTCCTCGACGGTCTCACCCGTCCGTTCAAGGAGCTGGCCCCGAAACACTTCTATGACGCCCGCGGATCGGAGCTGTTCGAGCAGATCTGCGCGCTGCCCGAGTACTACCCGACTCGAACCGAGCTCGCGATCCTGCGCGCCCGCGCGGCGGAGATCGTCGCCGCCACCGGCGCCGGCGAGCTCGTGGAGCTCGGGTCGGGTGCCTCCGGCAAGGCACGGGTGCTGCTCGACGCGATGAGCGAGGCCGGCACGCTGAAGCGCTACATCCCGCTCGACGTCTCGGCCACAGTGGTGCAGGACGCAGCCCGCGTCCTCACCGACGAGTATGAGGGCCTGCAGGTGCACGGGGTGGTGGGCGATCTCGAGCGCCATCTCGAGTACGTGCCCGCCGCGGAGGTTCCCCGTCTGGTCGCCTTTCTGGGCGGGACGATCGGCAATTTCCCCCCCGGCACCCGCCGCGGAGTGCTAACCAAGATCGCGACCCTGCTCAGGCCCGACGACCGCCTGCTGCTCGGGACCGACCTGGTCAAGGATCCGGCGCTGATCGAGGCCGCCTACAACGACGCCGCCGGCGTCACCGCCGAGTTCAATCGCAACCTCCTGCACGTCGTCAACCGCGAGCTCGACGCCGACTTCGCTCCCGAGACGTTTGCCCACGTGGCCTTCTTTGACCGGCGCCACGAGTGGGTGGAGATGCGCTTGCGGGCCCGACGCCCGTGCTCGGTGCTGATCGGGGATCTCAACCTCCAGGTCGAGTTCGCCGCCGGCGAGGAGCTCCGCACCGAGATCAGCTGCAAGTTCACGCGCGACCGCGTGGCCGGCGACCTCGCGGCGGCGGGACTGGAGCTCGAGGGCTGGTTCACCGATGACGCTCATCTGTTCGGCATTTCCGTCGCGCGCGTGACCGGCTAGCACCGCCTGGCGGCAGTAGGGTTGCCGTAATGACCGACGAGCTCTCGCCCGCCGATCGTTCAGCGCTCGCGGCCGAGCACGGACCGGTGAACATGGCCGTCGGCGGACTGATGCTGTTCGCCCCCGAACCGCGCCTGACGCGGGCCATGGTGGCCGCTCGCCTGACCCAGCGCATCCACCTCATCCCCCGGCTGCGCCAGCGGCTGGACGAGCCGCCCTTGGGGCTCGCCAACCCGGTCTGGACCGACGACACCGGCTTTGACCTGGACTGGCACGTGCGCCAGGCCGGCCTGCCCAGCCCGGGGGGCGAGGCCGAGCTCGGCGCGCTGATCGGACGTGAATTCTCCCACCGGCTGGACCGCAACCGGCCGCTGTGGGAGGCGACGGTGATCGACGGCCTGCAGGACGGCCGCCAGGCCCTGTTGATGAAGGTCCACCACGCTCTGGTCGACGGGATGGCCGCGCTCGGGCTGGCCGCACTCGTGCTCGACCCCAGCGAGGTGCCGCTCGCGCTTCCGCCGGCCGATGACGAGTGGGAGCCCCGCCGCTACGACCTTCGCCGGCATCTCACGCGCCTGGCCTCACGGCCTCTGGCCCTGGCCCCGCGCCTGATGCTGGACGGCATGCAGCGCGCCCTCGCCCCCGATCCGCGCCGGGCCGCTACGGAGATGCGCCGCGCCACCGAGGTCGCGCTCGAGCTGGCCCGCACGCGGCCCAGCGCCCCGATGACGCCGCTCAACCGGCCGATCTCGCCCAACCGTCGCTTCGCTCTTGCGACCGGGGATCTGGCCGCCATCAAGCGGGCCGGCAAGGCCGCCGGTGCGACCGTCAACGATGCGCTGCTGGCCGTGGTGGCGGGCGCGATCGGGCACTACCTGGCAGCGTCCAGGACCCTCCCGGGGCGGGCCGATTCTAATGCCCGCCCGGTCGCCCTGGTGCCGGTCAGCGTTCGGCCCACCGGCCCGGCGGACGGCGAGACCGGAAATCGGATCTCAACGGTGTTCGTGGACCTCCCGGTCGGCGAGCCCGAGCTGACGCAGCGGATCCGGGCCGTGGCCGAGCAGACCCGGGAGCTCAAGGAGTCGGCCGCCGTGCGCGCCGGGGCGATGATGGTCGGCGCGTCGGGGTTTGCTCCGCCGCTCGTCTCCGGCCTCCTCGCGCGGACGATGGGCACCGTCCGGGCCTTCAATCTCGTCGTCTCCAACATCCCCGGTCCCCAGCAGCCGTTCTACCTGAGCGGCGTGCGCCTGCGCGGCGTCTATCCGATCGTGCCGTTGAATCCGGCCAACCAGGGACTGACCGTCGGGATCATCAGCTACGACGGGCAGCTGTGCTTCGGCCTCCTCGCCGATCGTGATCTCGACCCGCCCCTCGCCGTCGCGGTCGCGGGCCTGCGCGAGGAGCTGGAGCAGCTCGAGCCCTAGCTGCGGAGTGGCCCGCCGGCCAGCGGCGGGCCCGGCTAGCTGAGGCGCTCGATCAGCATCGCCTGCCCCATCCCACCGGCCACACACATCGACTCGATCCCGTACGTGCCTCCCCGCGTGCGCAGGCCGTTGATCAGCGTGGTCATGATCCGCGCGCCAGTCATACCGAACGGGTGGCCGAGGGCGATCGCGCCACCGAACGGGTTGAGCTTGTCCTCGGAGATCCCGAGGTCCTCCCGGCAGGGGACGATCTGGGCGGCGAAGGCCTCGTTGATCTCGACGATGTCGACGTCGTCCATCGTCATCCCGGTCTGCTTGAGCAGCGCCTGGATGGCCGGGATCGGACCCAGGCCCATGATCTCGGGGCGGATCGCCGCCACGGTCGAGGCGACAATCCGCGCCATCGGCGTCAGGCCCAAGCTCTTGGCCTTCTCCTCGGACATGACCAGGACCGCCGCGGCGCCGTCGTTGAGCGGGCATGAGTTTCCCGCCGTGACCGTCCCGTCGGGCCGGAAGGCGGGCTTGAGCTGACCGAGGACCTCCATCGTCGTTCCCGGCCGGGGACCGTCGTCGCGGCTGACCACGGTCTCGGCGACGTAAACCTCGTTGCCGTCCTTATCGGTCTCCTTGTGGGCGGGCACGCGAACAGGGACGATCTCGGCGTCGAAGTGGCCGCTCTCGCGGGCCTCGACGGCGCGCGACTGGGAGATCACCGCCCACTCGTCCTGCTGCTCGCGGGTGACCGAGCAGCGCTCAGCGACGTTCTCAGCCGTCATCCCCATCGGGATGTACACGTCATAGAGCGAGCCCTCCGAGCCGTCGAGCGCGGGGTTCTTGGCCTCCTCCATCATCCCCGCCCCGAGGCCGGCGCGCGAGACGGCCTCGACTCCGGCGGCGATGTACTGATCACCCTCGCCGGCCCGGATCGCGTGGGAGGCCATCCGGATCGTCATCAGTGAGGAGGCGCAGAAACGGTTGACCGTGCAACCCGGGACATGGTGGTCCAGACCGGCCAGCAGGGCGGCGTTGCGACCCACGTTGTAGCCCTGCTCGCCGACTCCGGACGCCGCTCCCATGAGGACGTCGTTGGTCTGCGCGAAGTCCACGTCGGGGTTGCGCTGCACCAGGGTGCGAATTGGCAGCGCCGCGAGCTCATCGGCCCGAACGGTCTTCAGCGAGCCCCTCATGGCCCGTCCGATCGGGGTACGGATGGCGTCGACGATCACAGCTTCTGGCATTCGGTGGCTCCTGATTGAAGTGGGGGTTGATCCTACGAGAGCCGCGGCTACAGGCCGAGCCCGCGCACGCCGTTCTCGTCCCAGCCCAGGTGGTGGGCGAGCTCGTGGCGCACGGTCTGGGTGACCTGGGCCCTGAGCAACTCGGGATCGTGACCGAAGTCACGCAGCAGGGTGTCCTTGAAGATGACGATGCGGTCAGAGAAGAAGTCGCGGGCGACGGTATCGCCCTGGTACAGGCCGTAAGCGCGGCGGGCACCGCCGGCGAAGCCGGTGGTCCGCCCGCCGTCCGAGACGACCACGGCCACATGTTCGAGGGCGCGGTGAAACTCGAGCGGGAGATCGTCGATCGCGCTGCGCACGAGGGCCTTGAAGTCCTCGTCCTCTGAGACCGGAGGCTCCTCGTCCTGGTCGTCGGCCTCGAGCTCTCCGTCGTCCCCCCATTCCCCCTCGGCGGCCAGCCGCTCCGAGCGCTGGACGAGCGCCTCGAAGTCCTGTTCGGACTCGGGGTCGCGCCAGCCGGCCAGTCGCACCATGGCGAACACGACGGCACCCCCGATCAGAGTCGCTCCGGCCCCGAACACGGCGATGCCCTGGAGTAGCCGCAGCGGGAAGGAGTCGCTGAAGCCTCCAATCACACTGATCAGCCCGAGCCCGACCGTCAGCGCGGCGGCCGCGCAGAGCAGGATGCGGCCGATGGTCGACGGCTGTCCCGACACCACCCGGCTACCTTGAGGGGCGAGCGATCACGAGCCTGGTGCCCGCGTCGACCATGCAGAGGTCAGATAGCGCCGACATGACCCGCTCGATCCTACGTCATCGTGACCGCCGGCCAGCGCCGCTGGGCCGGGTCCAGACCGGCGGGCAGGGCTGGAGGACCGCGGTACCGCGCTGAGGTGGTCGCTAGGCTCCGGCGATGAGCTTGTTTTTGCCCCGTTTGCGGGGCTCGTGATGGCCGCCGACTACTCGCCGCGCGAGGTCTCTGACCTAGTGGGCTCCGGCTCGGTCCAGCTGATCGACGTGCGCGAGTCCGCCGAGCACGCCGCGGGTCGGATCGCCGGCGCGCGCCTGATCGAGCTCAGCGCGCTGTCGGCACAGGCCGACACGATCAGCCGCGCGCAGCCGATCATCTTCTACTGCCGCAGCGGCGCGCGCTCGGCGATGGCCACCGAGGCCTTCGCCCAGGCCGGCTACGAGGCTCACAACATGGCCGGCGGGCTGCTCGAGTGGGCCGCGGCCGGGTTGCCGCTGGAGCCCGACGAGGGCCACGTGGCCTGAGCCTTCGCTCCCGCGCAGACCTGACAGACTGCGACTATGGAGAGCGAGGATCACGAACGCCTGGCCGACGACCTCGATCATGAGGCCGACCGGCTCGAGCGCGAGAATGAGCGTCTCGATGAGGAGATCAACGAGGTTCGTCAGGAATGGGAAGCCAAGCGCCAGGACCCCGCGGTCCCCGGCGCTCCGCCGCCGCCCAAGTCCGAGGAGGACTAGGGCCTCACCGCGGGTCGTCGCGGTCGACGTTCCAGTAGCGCAGCGCGAACAGACGCTTGCCCTCGACGTCATCCTCGGGCCACTCCGACATCACGAAGCGCGTGATCGTGCGCTGCCCGCCTTCGTGGTCTCCGTAGAGCAGATCGACCTGGAGTCCGACGTCGGTGGTGGTGGCGGCGCGGCGCACGATCTCGTAAATCGGCTCGCTCGGGTCCCGGAGGGCGCCGAGCCAGTAGCCGGTGTCACCGGCCGGGATGTAGAGGTCGATCTGCTGGCGGCGAAAGTCCTCCAGCGGCGGCCGCTCGTCGGCTGAATTTTGCCGGGGCTGGACCCGCCAGCCGTGGATCACCGCCAGCCCGGAACCGCCGTTGCGCAGGGCCATGGCCAGATAGAGAGCGTCGCTGCCCACGAAGATCGCGCCGCCGTGGCCCTGGACGTGCAGAACCTGTTGGTCGCCGAAGCGCACCCGCTCGGACGGATCGTCTTCCCGCGACGGCGTCAGCACCGGCCGCAGTCCCGCCAGCAGCGAGCGCTCGGCCACCCGGGCCGAGCGGTTGGCGGACTTGACCGAGCTGAAGGTCGCCAGCGCCAACACGAGCGTGCCGCCAGCGGTGGCCAGCGACGAGATCGTGACCCAGTCAGCCAGCCCGGCTAGACCTTCTGGACGTTGATGGCCTTGGGGCCCTTGGGCCCAGCTTCCTCCTCGTAGGACACCTTGGCCCCCTCCGCGAGGGACCGGTAGCCATCCGCCTGAATGCTCGAGTGGTGCACGAACAGGTCCCGGCTGCCCTCGTCAGGCGTGATAAAGCCAAAGCCCTTCTCGTCGCTGAACCACTTGACTGTTCCGGTTGGCATGGATTTCCCCTCCGTTGCTCGAAGTGCTGCCCGCGGAGGTTCTTGCTACCCCGGCGCCTGCACCTGCTTGTTCGCCGCTGAGCCTCGTCAGACGGCCCTATGTGGCGGCACGGTAGCACGGACCCCGGTCGTCAATACACCCCTGAACGGCACACTGTGTGGCGATGGATGACCCGATCCCGATCCGCGGACGGACCGCAATCCCGCTGCGGGAGGTGACCGTGCGCGCCTCGCGCTCCTCCGGACCGGGCGGGCAGCACGCCAACAAGACCGCGAGTCGGATCGAGGTCTCCTTCGACGTCGCCGCCTCCGGTGCGCTGACCGACGAGCAGAAGCGCCGGGTCATGTCCCGGCTCGGGCCCCGCGTGGTCGCCGTGGCCCAGGACGCTCGCAGCCAGACCCGCAACCGCGAGCTCGCGCTCGAGCGTCTCGCCCGGCGGCTTGCGGGGGCGCTCGCCGTGCACCGCCCCCGGCAGTCCACCCGGCCGACCAAGGCCTCGGTCAAGCGCCGCCTGGCCGCCAAGCGCCACCGATCCGAGCGCAAGCGCGACCGGCGCACGCCGCGGGACGATGGGTGATGCGATGGTACGTCGACGGCATGAACGTGATCGGAACCCGGCCCGACGGGTGGTGGCAGGATCGCGACGCCGCGATGCTGCGCCTGGTGGATCTGCTCGAGCGCTGGGCGGCGGCCGAGAACGAGGACGTGGTGGTGGTGTTCGAGCGTCAGCCCCGCCCCCCGATCCGCTCCACGGTGATCGAGGTCGCGCACGCGCCGCGCCCCCGCCGAGACGCCGCCGATGACGAGATCATGCGCCGCCTGGGCCTCGAGCCGGCTCCCGGGCTCGTGCGCGTGGTGACCTCCGACCACTGGCTGGCCGACCGCGCGAGCGCCGCCGGCGCGGGCGTTCACGGGGCTGAGATGTTCCGCTCCCTGCTCGACGCGATCTGACCGTTGGCCGCCGCCGGCGCCCTTCGCACTCGCCTCGGACCTCGGCCCTTGCCACAATCTCGGTTATGGCCGATCCTCCCGCCCGCCGCCCGACGGTCACGCGTGAGCGCCCCACCCCCCCGCCCCAGCGCCCGCCGGGCTGGCGGGTGACCCCGGCCCCGGACGGCCGCGGGGCCTCTCCGAGCGGTGATCAGAAGCCGAGTCCGAACCGCTCGCGGTGGTGGATCGCGCTGATCGTGGTCGGCTTGTTGGCGCTGAACCTGTGGATCTCCTCCCAGGCCCTGCAGCCCAACGCTCCGGTGCGGATTCCCTACAGCCCGACCTTCCTGGCCCAGGTCAAGCATGGCAACGTCAAGGAGATCTCCTCGACCGCGGACGCGATCCAGGGCACGCTGAAGACCGCCATCCGCTATCCGGCGAACGACAAGACCGCGGCCCAGACGACCAACTTCTCGACCCAGGTCCCGTCCTTCGCGAACAATTCCCAGCTCGATTCGCTGCTCCAGAGCAACGGCGTCACGATCGACGCCAAGACCCCCAACACGGGGCCTGGGGTGGTCGAGAGCCTGATCTTCGGCTTCGGCCCGACGCTGTTGCTGTTCGGAATCATCTTCATCGTCATGCGGCGCGCGGCCGCCTCCGGAGGGGCCGGGGGCCTGATGTCGTTCGGGCGCTCGCGGGCGCGTCGGGTCGAGGTCTCTGACCAGCACATCACCTTCGAGGACGTGGCTGGGATCGACGAGGCCAAGGAGGAGCTGACCGAGATCGTCGATTTCCTCAAGACGCCGGATAAGTACCTCGCGCTGGGCGCCCGGATTCCACGCGGCGTGCTGCTCTCGGGCCCTCCCGGGACCGGTAAGACCCTGCTCGCTCGGGCGGTGGCCGGCGAGGCCGGGGTCCCCTTCTTTCAGATGTCGGCCTCTGAGTTCGTGGAGATGATCGTCGGCGTCGGTGCCTCGCGCGTGCGTGACCTGTTCGTGCAGGCCAAGGCGGCCGCCCCCGCGATCATCTTCATCGACGAGCTCGACGCCGTGGGCCGCTCCCGATCCGGTGGAGGTGGGAACCTGTCCGGCGGCCACGACGAGCGCGAGCAGACACTCAACCAGATCCTGACCGAGATGGATGGCTTTGACCCCCGCACGAGCGTGATCGTGCTCGGCGCCACCAACCGCCCCGAGGTGCTCGACCCGGCCCTGCTGCGCCCGGGCCGCTTCGACCGCCGGGTCGTCGTCTCCCCGCCCGATCGGACCGGCCGCGAGGCGATCCTGCGCGTCCATACCCGCTCGGTGCCGTTGGCTGACGATGTCGACCTCGGCGGGGTCGCCGCCAGCACGACCAGGATGGGCGGCGCCGACCTGGCCAACGTCGCCAACGAGGCGGCCTTGCTGGCCGCCAAGCGCGGCCACGACAAGGTGGCCCGCCAGGACCTCACCGACGCGCTCGAGCGGATCGTGCTCGGCGCCGCGCGCAAGGTGATGATCTCCGAGGACGACCGCCGCCGGACTGCCTACCACGAGGCCGGCCACGCGATTATGGGCATGCTCACGCCGGGCGCCGACCCGGTGCGCAAGGTCTCGATCATCCCCCGCGGCCAGGCTCTCGGCGTCACCTTCTCGGCCCCCGATGCCGACCGCTTCAACTTCGATGAACGCCATCTCACCGCCCTGATCAAGGTGGCGCTCGGTGGCCGCGCCGCCGAGGAGGTCGTGTTCGGAGACCTGACCACCGGCGCCGAATCGGACATTCAGCAACTCACCCGGCTCGCCCGCGGCATGGTCGGGCGCTGGGGCATGAGCCCCGCCATCGGCCCCGTGGCGGTGCTCCCGGCCGACGGCTTGAGCCCACTGCTGCCCGGGGTGAGCCAGACCTCCGAGAAGACTCAGCAGCTCGTCGACCAGGAGGTACACCGGATCGTGGAATCAGCCCACGCCGAGGCGACCAGAACCCTGATCGCCCACCGGGGCCAGCTCGACGCGCTCGCCGCGCAGCTGCTCGAGCACGAAACCCTGGATGAGACCGAGGCCTACGCCGCGGTTGGAATGGGACGGGACCAGATACCAGTGGCAGTCGAGACCCCGCCCGTCACCACCTGAACGCTGCTGAGCGCCGCTTCCCGGTCAGTCGCCCAGGCGCGTCATCCGCGTCAGCGCCTCGTGGCACTCGACCACGCGGCGCTTGACCGGGTCGCTGTCGCCCCGGTCATGGACGAGGTCCCAGGTGCGGTCAGCGATCTCCCGCGCGTTCTCCTGGGTCGCGCTCTCCCACAGCCGATCGACGAGCTTGATCTCGAAGCTCTCGATCTGAGCGGCGGGATCGCCGGGGGCCATTCGGGGCAGCGGCTCGCCCGTGGCTTCCTTCCACATCCCGGTGGCGACGAGGAGCCGGTTACGAAGCTGGATCTGGTCCATCGGCCCCAATCCTAGTAATGCGGAAGCTCCTGCCGGGTGCTGAGCAGGGCGGCGATGCAGTCCCCGGTCGCGGCCACCCGCGCCAGGACCGCGTCGGTCTCAAAGCTCAGTAGTCCGGGATCGCCGGCCTCGAGGCAACTCTGGACTTCCGGCCAGGTCACCGGCGCCGAGACGGTCGGCCGCTCGCGCGCTCGCACCGAGTAAACGGTCACGGTCGTCTTGTGGGCGTCGTTCTGGCTCCAGTCCACGAGAATCTTGCCCGGCCGCAGCCGCTTGGTCATCCGCGAGACGACGAGCTCCGGGAGCCGCGTCTCGAGCAGCTCGGCGATCCGCCGTGCGAACGGCTTGGTCTGCTCGTAGCTCGTCGGGCCGTTGAGCGGTACGCAGATCTGCATGCCCTTGGAGCCCGAGGTCTTGGCGACACTGTCAAGCCCGAGCTGGGTGAACAGCCCGCGGAGCACGAGCGCGACCTCGCAGCACTCGACGATGCCCGCCGGCGCGCCGGGGTCGAGGTCGAACATCAGCATCGTCGGACGCTCGGGACGCGGCGTGAGCGCCAGCGAGGTGTGCAGCTCGATGTCGGCCAGGTTGGCCAACCAGATCAGCGTCGGGCGGTCCTGCGCGAGCGTGTAGTCAACCTTGCCTACGCGGCTCGTCTGCACCCACTCGGGGCGGTGCGACGGCGACTGCTTCTCATAGAAGTACTGCTCGTGTACCCCGTTGGGATAGCGCTTGAGGGTCAGGGGACGGTCGCGCAGATGGGGTAGGACGGCCGGCGCGATGCGGGCGTAGTAGGCGATCAGATCGCCCTTGGTAAAGCCGGCCTGTGGGAACAGAACCTTGTCCCAGTTGGAGAGCTTCAGGCGCCGACCGTCCGCGACCACGGTCAGGCCGCCGTCGGGGAGCGCCTCGACCTCGTCGAACAGGCTCTCCGGGGTGGCTGGCCCCGGGTCGGGGGACGCCGGCTCCTCGGCCGGCTCGCCCCCCGCCACGTCCTCGCGCACCACCTCGATCGCCGGACGGTCGTCGCGCAATCCCTTGTAGGACGGCGCCCGCATGACCCCGTCCGACGTCCACTCTGCAAACTCGACCTCGGCCACCAGCTCCGGGGCCACGAACTCGGCGTTGCGGGGCAGCTTGGGCACGGGGGAGAACGGGGCCGTGTCGGAGCGCAGGGGCGCCAGCCGGTCACGCAGCTGGGTCAGGCTGCGATCGGTGAACCCGGTCCCCACCCGCCCGGCGTAGCGCAGCCGGACCTGGCCACGATCGCGCTCGTAGTGGCCCATGAGCAGCGCGCCGATGCTGTCGGTCCGCCGTCCCTCGCCGGGGATCCAACCGCCGATCACGAGCTCTTGGCGACGGGTGTGCTTGATCTTGATCCAGGCGCTGGTGCGCCGCCCGGGCTCATAGCGCGAGTCCAGGCGCTTGGCGACGATGCCCTCGAGGCCCTGGGCACCGGTCGCCGCGAGCAGCTGCTGACCGTGTCCGGGGTGGGCCGCCGGCACCCGCCAGGCGGGACCGGACAGGCCGAGCTCCTCGAGGCGTTCGCGGCGCTCGGCGTACGGACGCCCCATCAGGTTGTGGCCGTCGAGGTAGAGCAGATCGAAGATCGCGTAGACGACCGGGACGCTGGCCGACAGCCGGCGCACCGAACTCGCGGCGGTCACGTGCATGCGGCGCTGCAGACGTTCGAAGCTGGGACGGCCCTGGTCGTCAAAGGCGACCAGCTCGCCGTCGAACACCGCGTCGCGCATCCCGATTTGGGCGATCAGCCCCCGGACCTCCGGGTAACCGGCCGTGATCTCGCGCAGGTTGCGGCTCTCCAGGCGCAGACGACCCGGCAGGGCATAGGCGATCGCCCGGACCCCGTCCCACTTGACCTCAAAGGACCACGGCTGCTCGTGGCCCGGTAGCGCTCCGGCGCCGGCCAACATGGGCAGGATCCGGGCCGGCATCGGCTCCCGCGCGGGGTCTTCGGGCGGGTCCATCCGGTGGATCATCCAGTCCTGCGAGGAGCCGGAGCTCCCGGCGCGGTGGCCGATCGGGAACAGGCCGTAGCGGCCGTGCAGGCGCTGGCCGTGGAAGGTGATCTCGACCTTCTTGTCGTTGAAGAGATGCAGCTCGTAGGTGCCGCGATCCCAGACCGTCATCGTCCCGGCGCCGTACTCGCCGGCCGGGATCTCGCCCTCGAACTCGAGGTACTGAAGCGGATGGTCCTCGGTGTGCACGGCGAGCCGGTTCTCCGAGGGGTGGGGCGGGATCCCGTTCGGGATCGCCCACGACGCCAGCACCCCGTCGTGCTCGAGCCGCAGGTCCCAGTGCAGGCGGGTCGCGTGATGCTCCTGGACGACGAACCGGGCGCCCGGCGAGCGCTCACCCTGCACCCCAGCCGGCTCCTTGGTGGCGGCGAAATCGCGCTTGGATCGGTATGAGCGAAGCTTGTCGGACGGCACCCCGCCGGATGATGGCCGAAGATGTCGGCGTGCGCATCGTCACCTGGAACGTCAACTCGCTTCGGGTCCGCCTGCCCCGCGTGCTCGAGTTCCTGGCCGAGTTCAAGCCCGACGTTGCCTGCCTGCAGGAGACCAAGTGCGCCCCGGACACGTTTCCGGCCGACGAGCTGGCCGCAGCCGGTTACGGCGCGGTCCACAACTCGGGCGGCCAGTGGGCCGGGGTGGCGGTGCTGGCCCGCTGCGACCACGTCCTCGCTGATCCCCTCCTCGAGCTGCCGTACCACGCCGTTGCGCAAGAGGCGCGCTGGTGTGAGGCCACGGTGGACGGGGTTCGCTTCGCCAGCGTCTACGTCCCCAACGGGCGCACCCTGGACAGTCCCGAGTTCCCCCGCAAGCTGAACTTCCTGGAAGCGATGGCGGCCCGGGCCGGGGCGCTGAGCCACATTCCGTTCGTGCTGGCTGGGGACATGAACGTCGCCCCGGCCGACGCCGACGTCTATGACCCGGCGGCGTTTGTCGGCGGCACCCACGTGACCCCCGAGGAGCGGGGTCTGCTCGAGCGCATCCTCGCCACCGGCCTGGTGGACGCCTTTCGGCAGTTGCATCCCGAGGAGGTCCAGTACACCTGGTGGGACTACCGCGCCGGCCACTTCCACAAGGGCCTCGGGTTGCGCATCGATCTCGCCCTGGTCAGCACCGGCTTGGCGCCCCGGCTCCGGGCGTGCGGCATGATCCGTGACTACCGCAAGGGGACCAAACCCTCAGACCACGCGCCCCTGCTGCTGGACCTCGCCTGACCTTCTTCGCCAACTTTTACGCGCACGCGCGATGATTGAGCCCATGGCGCACGTACTGGTAGTCGACGACGAGCCCGCGGTCCGGCGGGCGCTCGAGCGCGCGCTGCGGCTCGAGAACCACGAGGTGACCCTGGCTGAGGATGGTGAGCAGGCGCTCGACGCGCTGGCCGATTCGCCCGCCGACGCGGTCATCCTGGACATCCTCATGCCCAAGCTCGACGGGCTCGAGGTCTGTCGCCGCCTGCGCCAGGCCGGTGACCGCACACCGGTGCTGATGCTGACCGCGCGGGACGCGATCGATGACCGCGTGGAGGGGCTCGACGTCGGCGCCGACGACTACCTGGTCAAGCCCTTCGCCCTGCGCGAGCTCCAGGCCCGGCTGCGGGCGTTGCTGCGCCGGGCCGGTGACGACGCCGGGGAGGGCGAAGTGCTGCGCTACGCCGACCTCGAGCTTGACTCCGTGGCTCACGAGGTCCACCGCGGCGAGCGCCTGGTCGAGCTCTCGCGCACCGAGTTCCTGCTTCTCGAGCTGTTCCTGCGCCACCCCCGCCAGGTGCTGACCCGCTCCACCATCTTCGAGAACGTGTGGGGCTACGATTTCGGGCCGACCTCCAACGCGCTGGGTGTCTACATGGGCTACCTGCGACGCAAAACTGAGGCCAACGGCGAATCGCGCCTGCTGCACACGGTGCGAGGCATCGGCTACGTGCTCCGGGACTAGGCGCGGCCGTGTCGCTGCGCCGACGCCTCGCTCTGATCGCCGCGACCTCGGTCGCCGTGGCCGTCCTGATCGCCGCCATCGTCTGCTACCTCGTGGTCCGGGACCAGCTCCGGGGCCAGATCGACACCGAGCTCACCGCTCAAGCCTCGGCGTTCGAGCACGGCCAGGTTATGCACCTGGGCGGCGACGTGCCCGGCCTCCCCGCCAGCGCCGGCGGTCCGGCCCCCTATATCCAGGCCGTGTTCACCAACGGCCAGACGGCTTCGCTGGCCGGCCACCTGACCCTGCCGGTCAGCTCCACCGCCCTGGCCCAGGCGCGCCGCGGCGCCGGCCTGTCCCTGTCTGACGTCCACGTCGGCGCGACCCATCTGCGCGAAGTCACGCTGGGGGTCAATGCCTTTTTCAACGGCCAGCCCCCCCAGAATCTCGCCGTCCAGCTCGCCCGGCCGCTCAATGGGGTGGACGGGATCCTGGCCCACCTCCGGCTCATCCTGGCGCTGGTCATCCTGGGCGGGATCGCCCTGGCCGCGGCGCTGGGGCGCCTGGCCGGTCGGCGCGTACTGGCGCCGCTGGCCGAGGTCGCCTCGACCGCCCAGCTGATCGGCGAGACCGACGATCTCAGCCGCCGCATCCGCGTCCGCGCCGACGATGAGGTCGGACAGCTGGCCACGCGTTTCAACTCGATGCTCGATCGCCTCGAGGGCTCGCGCGCGGCCCTGGACGAGTCCGTGCGCGCCCAGCGCCAGCTCGTGGCCGACGCCTCTCACGAGCTGCGCACCCCAGTCACCAGCCTGCGAACCAACATCGAGGTCCTGCTCGAGAATCCCCAGCTCGAGGCCGAGGACCGCCGGCGACTGCTCGCCGACGTGGTCGAGCAGAGCGAGGAGCTGACCGCGCTCGTCTCCGATCTGATCGAGCTCGCCCGCGGCGACGAGCCCGGCTTTGCCACCGAGGACGTACGACTGGACGGCGTCGCGGCCGAGTCGTTGGCCCGCGCGCGGCGCCACGCGCACGAGATCTCGTTCACCGCCTCGCTGGCCCCGGTGACCATGGATGGCGTGCCGGCCCGGTTGGAGCGGGCGATCAACAACCTGCTCGACAACGCCGCCCGGCACCCGCCGCCCGGGGCGGCGGTGCAGCTAACCTTCGACGCCGACGGGGTTCGCGTGCGCGACCACTGCGCCGGGATCGTTCCCGATGATCTCCCCTACGTGTTTGACCGCTTCTTCCG
>JBPCIY010000007.1:0-11254 GCA_051005855.1 Solirubrobacteraceae bacterium
GGTTTGGGGTCGGTAGGGACGGGTGCGCAGGTGGCGGATGCCGAGGGCGCGGCAGGCGATCGCGTGGATGGTTGAGCGGTAGGCGCTGCCGTTGTCGGTGATCAGGCGCTCGACGGTGATGCCGTAGGTGGCGTGGTGCTTGACGGCGCGGCGAAGGAAGGCGATCGCGGTGGTGGCCTTTTCGTCAGCAAGGACTTCGACGTAGGCCAGGCGGGTGGCGTCATCGATCGCGACGTGCACGAACTCCCAGCCTTGCTCGTAGCGGCGCTGATGGTGACCGCCAGCGCTCTGGCGCCCGAGGACTCGGTGTCCGGGCCTGGCGATCCGTCCGAGCTTTTTTGCGTCGATGTGGATCAGTTCGCCTGGGCGCTCACGCTCATAGCGTTGCGCGGGCTCAAGGCCGAGACGGCCGAGCTTGCCCATCCCGATCCTGGTCAGAATCCCCGAGACAGTGGAGTGGGCCATCGCCAGGCACTCAGCGATCTCCAGGCCGGTCAGCCGCAGCCGCCGCAGAGCCGCTATCACCTCGACGCGGCGCTCCTCGGTGCGGTTCGCGACGATCACTGGCGCTGAGGAACGGTCCAGCAGCCCCGTCGCGCCTTCGGAGCGGTAGCGGGCCAGCCATTTGCGCGCAGTGCGGTCACTGATCCCGGCCGCCTCGGCGGCCGAGCTCAGCGACCACCCCGCATCCTCAATCCGATCGATCAGTAGCTCGCGACCTTTGACGCTGAGCCTGGCGTTACCGTGCAATCTCATCCGGTGTCCTCCTTGGGACTGAGGGCTTTGACACCACTCAGCCTCCAAGGAGGCCCGGATGAACAACGTCCTCAGGAACTACACCTAGAGCTCGCGAACGTCGGCACCCTGAGACTCGAACGGAGCCCGCAGGACGGTCGCCCAGCCCGCGGTCTCGCGGGTCAGCGCCTCCATCACGCCACCGGTCTGCTCGTAGTGACACCAGCACAGAACGGTCGGACCCGCGCCGGAAATGGTCGCTCCGAGAGCGCCCAGGGCCGGCGCTCGCTCCAGCACGGCGGCCGAACGCGGAAAGAGATGGGCGCGGTAGGGCTGGTGCAGGCGATCGTCGAGTCCGGCGGCGATCAGATCCCAGTCGGGGCCGGCCAGGCCCAGCATGAGCAGCGCGGCACAGGCGACGTTGTGGGCCGCGTCGGGGAGCGGAACCAGCTCGGGCAGCACGGCCCGGGCCTGCTCGGTCGCCACCGCCTCGTGGGGGACCACAAGCAGCGCCTCGAGTCCCATCGGAGCGTCGAAGCGGTGCCGGTGGCCGGCGCCGCTGATCACAAAGCCGCCATCGAGCGCGGCGGCCACGTTGTCAGGATGACCTTCGAGCTCGGTGGCATGGGCGGCGAGGTCGACATCGAGCTCGAACAGGTGGTCGGCGGCCATCAGGCCGGCCAGGCTGGCCGCCGCGCTGGAGCCCAAACCGCCGCTGAGCGGGATCGCCGAGCTGAGCCGGAACTCGAAGCCGTCGGCCGGGTGCAGCCGCTCGAAGGCCCGTACGACGAGGTTGTCGCGATCGTGGGGAACCTCGAGCTCGGTGTGCACCGCGAAGGCGCCCGTCTCCACCACCTCGAGCTCGAGATGGAGACCGAGCGCCACGGCCATCACATCGAACCCCGGACCGAGGTTGGCCGAGGAGGCGGGCACTCGCACCAACCGGCGCCGGGCCAGCGTCATCCGAGCACCGCGCGCTCTATGGCCGCCAGCTCGGGATCACAGGGCACCACCCCGCCCGCCTGCCCGAGAGCGGTCTGAGGATCCTTGAGTCCGTGTCCGGTCAACACGCAGGCGATCCGGCGGGCGTCGCCCGCTCCGTGGGCGAGCAGTCCCGCCACGCTGGCCGCCGAGGCCGGCTCGCAGAAGATGCCCTCGGTGCTGGCCAGCAGCCGGTAGGCCGAGAGGATCTGCTCGTCGGTGACCGCGCGCACGCTCCCCCCCGAGGCGGTCATCGCGTTCATCGCGTCCTCCCACCGCGCGGGGTTGCCGATCCGGATCGCCGAGGCCACGGTCTCGGGCTGGGCCACCGGATGACCGAGAACCAGCGGCGCCGCCCCGGCGGCCTGGAACCCCAACATCCGGGGATGCAGGCGGAGCTCATGAAAGCCGCGCCAGTAGGCGGTGATGTTGCCGGCGTTGCCGACCGGGATACAGAGGGCGTCGAGCTCTGAGTCCAGCGCGTCGGCGACCTCGAAGGCCGCGGTCTTCTGCCCCTCGATCCGGAACTCGTTGACCGAGTTGACCAGCGCGATCGGATGGCGGTCACAGAGCTCGCGCACGAGCTTGAGCGCGAGGTCGAAGTTGCCCCGCAGCGCGATCACCTGGGCGCCGTGCATCAGGGCCTGAGCGAGCTTCCCGGTGGCAATCTTGCCCTCGGGCACGATCACCGCACAGCGCAGACCGGCCCGGGCGGCGTAGGCGGCCGCCGAAGCCGCCGTATTGCCCGTCGACGCGCACACGATCGCCTGCGCCCCCTGACGCACCGCGGCCGAGACCGCGCAGGTCATCCCCCGGTCCTTAAAGGATCCGGTCGGGTTGAGCCCCTCGAGCTTGCACCAGACCTCGGCCCCGACCCGCTCGGACAGCCGCGGCGCGAGTACGAGCGGAGTTGAGCCCTCGCCGAGCGAGACGACCGGGTCCTCGGGATCGAAGGGAAGGCGCTCCCGGTAGCGCTCGATCAGTCCAGGCATCGCGCCCGGAGCATGCCAGAGAACCGACTGGGTCAGCCGACCTCGAGCACGACCTTGCCGGCGGCGCCCCGCTCGTCGATCAGCACCAGCGCCTCGCCGGCGCGCTCGAGCGGATACCGGGCGCCGACCACGGGCGCAACGGCGCCCGCGGCGATCAGCTCGTCGAGGGCGGCGCCGATCTCGACCGTGACCTCGGGCTTGCTCATCACGTACGCGCCCCAGCCGGCCCCGATCACCTCGGTGTTCTTGAGCAGCAGGCGGTTGACCTTGACCTCGGGGATGGCGCCGCCGGTGAAGCCGACCACCACCAACCGTCCCCCCTCGCGCAGCGAGCGCAGGCTGTCGGTGAAGCGGTCACCCCCGACTGGGTCGATCACGAGATGCACGCCGCGGTCGGATATTTCGGCCACCTCGTCCTTCCACGCCGCGTCGGCCCGGACCACGTGGTCGGCGCCCGCCTCGCGCGCCACACGCTCCTTCTCATCGGTCGAGACGACGCCGATCGTCTCGGCGCCGAGGCCCTTGGCCACCTGGAGCACGGCGGTGCCGACCCCCCCGGCGGCACCGTGCACGAGCACGATCTCGCCGGGTTCGAGGCGGCCGCGGAGCTTCAAGGCGAAGTACGCGGTGTGGTAGTTGAGGACCAGCCCGGCCCCCTGCTCGAAGCTGAGCTCGTCGGGGATCTTGAACGTGAACACGGCGGGCGCCGCGACCACCTCGGCAAACGCCCCGAGCATGCAGAACGCGGCCACCCGGTCGCCGGCCTTGACCGCCGCGTCGGCGGGTGCGCTGCGGACCACGCCGCCGACCTCGCTGCCGGGCACGAACGGGAGCGGCGGCTTGAACTGGTACTCGCCGCGGGTCTGCAGGACCTCGGGGAACGAGACCCCGGCGGCGTGGACATCGACGATCACGCCGCTCCCCGGCGAGAGCATGTGCGAGGCCTCGGGCTCCGGGACGTCAGCCAGCTCCAGCGCAGAGGCGGGGCCAGAGAGCTCGGTGATCCGCATCGCTCGCATACGGCCGGAGCCTATCGGTGGGGACGCCTAAACGAACTCTTCCTCGATCACGCGGATGGCGCGGGGGGGCGCCCGCATGATCTCCAGACCGGCGATCAGGTCCATGGCGGCGGCAAAGCGGGACTCGAGCACCGGATGGACCACCATCACCAGCCGCGCCTGGTCGCGCATCCCCTTCTGGACCACGGACTTCACCGAGACGTCCTGGAGCGCGAGCACCTGAGCGACCTGGGCCAGGACGCCGGACTCGTCGGCCACCTCGAGGTGCAGGTAGAAGGAGGAGACGACGTCGGAGACGATCTCCAGGCGCTCGGTGGCCGGGGGGGTCGAGGCGGGCGGGATCATCGCGCTGATCACGTCGCCCAGGACCGCCGACGCAGTTTGAGGACCGCCCGCCCCCGGACCCGACATGGTGATCTCGGTGATCGCCTCAGACTCCACGGTGACGGCGTTGAACGGGCCGTTGACCGAAGCCAGCGGGTGTCCGGGGTAGAGAAAGGCCGGATACACGCGGACCGAGATGCCGGCCTCGCCGACCCGTTCGGCGGTCCCGATCAGCTTCAGTCCCAGCCCCAGGTCGCGGGCGTATTCGAGGTCGTCGGGCTGGATCTGCTCGATCCCCTCGTAGGGGACCTGATCGATATGGACCGGGGTCTCGAACGCCAACCGGGCGATGATCGCCATCTTGGCGGCGGCGTCACGGCCGTCCACGTCGTCGGACGGATCGGCCTCGGCGTAGCCGAGCCGCTGGGCGTCGGCCAGCGCGGTGGCAAACGTCGCGCCGGTCCGAGCCATCTCGGTGAGGATGAAGTTGGTGGTGCCGTTGACGATCCCGTGCACGCGGTCGATCGTCGCTCCGGCCAGCGACTCCTGGAGGACGCGGATCACCGGCACCACGCCCGCCACCGCCCCCTCGAAGCGCAGCTGCACGCCCCGCTCACGCGCCTCGTCCCACAGCTCCTCGCCGTTCTGGGAGAGCAGCTGCTTGTTGGCGGTGACCACATGGCGCCCGGCCCGCATCGCCGCCAGCAGATACTCGCGCGCCGGCTCCAGGCCGCCGATCAGCTCCACGATCAGGTCTGAGGCCTCGAGGATCTCGTCAAAGGAGCCCGAGCTGGTGGTCAGCACGCCCGAGAGCTCGGGGCGTAGCCCGGTCATCCGCTCGATCCGGTCGGCCTGGCGGGGCAGCAGGTCCACGAACGCGGCGCCCACCGTCCCCCGGCCCAGGACTCCGACGCGAAACGCACTCACGCGCGCCTCCGCTCGCCGTCCGGGCTCGCCAATATGTCGGGCGCGTGAGTCATCCGGCTGGCATTACATCCCGGCTCATCAGGTCTCCGTAGGTCTCGCGGCGGACGGCCAGGCGCGCGTCGCCATCGCGGCAGAAGACCACCGGCGGCCGCGGCACCCCGTTGTAGTTGTTGGCCAGCGAGTAGCCGTAGGCGCCCGTGGCCGGGGTGATGACCACGTCGCCCGGCGCCGGATCGGCCAGCGCGACGTCACGGACGATCACGTCACCGGACTCGCAGTGCTTGCCGGCCAGCTGACAGATCTCGCCGCCGGTCTGAAACGGCCGATCGGCGAGCAGGACCTCGTAGCGCGAGCCGTAGAGCATCGGGCGCAGGTTGTCGGACATCCCGCCGTCGACCGCCACCCAGGTCGACAGGTTGCGCTTGACCGTTTCCACGGTGTAGAGGGTCACGGTCGAGTTGGCGACCAGGGCGCGACCCGGTTCGAGCAGCAGCCGCTTGCCGGGGCCCAGCTCGGCGTGGAAGGCGCATACGATCGTCTCCACGTACTCCTCGGGCGTGGGTGGGTGCTGGTCGGCCGTGTAGGCGGCGCCGAGGCCGCCCCCGAGGTTGTAGACCGGAAAGTCCCCGAGGCCGGCGATGGCCCGCACGGCGTCGCGGAACGGCTCGAGCTCGAAGAGCTGAGAGCCGATGTGGAAATGCAGGCCGACCAGGCGCAGCGAAGGGCTGTCGCGCAGCCGGTCGATCACCGCTCGGGCGTGCTCGATCGAGAAGCCGAACTTCGAGTCCGCCTGACCGGTCGAGATCTTCTCATGCGTCGCACCGGCCACGTCGGGGGTGACGCGGATCAGCACCTCCTGGCCTGGACGCAGCTCGGCGGCGAGCGGCTCGAGGCGGTCGAGCTCGTCGTGGTTGTCGAGCACGATGTGGCCCACGCCGGCCTGGAGCGCCTCGCGCAGCTCCTGACTCGACTTGGCGTTGCCGTGCAGGTAGGTCCGCCCGGGATCAAAGCCACCGGCGAGGGCCAGCGCCAGTTCGCCGCCCGAGGCCACGTCACAGGCCAGACCCTCCTGGGCCAGGGTGCGGTAGACCGCGGTGCACGGGAACGCCTTGGAGGCGAACAGGACATCGAAGTCCTCGTGGCGCGCGACCAGGGCGTCGACGAAGGCGCGGGCTCGCGCACGCAGGTCGTCCTCCACGACGACGTAGGCCGGGGTCCCGAACTCCTGGGCCAGCGCGAGCGCGTCACAGCCTCCCAGCTCGAGGTGACCGCGGTCGTTGACCCGCGTGCCGAGCGGCAGCAGGTGCGAGAGCGGGGTGGCGGTACCGGTGTTCACGGGCCGGGAGAAAGATACGGACCACCGAGCGTGGCGTGACCTGCGGGCCCTAAGCTGGCGGCATGGGGCGCAACCGGGTCATCGATCCCATACGGCCGGCGCGGACCGGGCATCACGAGGGGCTCGCCTACACGCTCTGGCTTCCGACCGGTGGGCCGCCCCCGGCGGCCGGGGTGCTGGTCGTGCACGGTGCCGGCTCCCAGAAGGAGAATCACTACGACTTCGCCCGGGCCGCGCTCCCGCTCGGCCTGGCCGTCCTCACCTTCGATCAGCGCGGACACGGGGAGACCGGCGGTCGCCTGGACGCTCGGGCGGTGAGCGACGTGGTGGCGATGGCCGACCTCCTGCGCGAGGGGTTGGGGGCGCCGGCGGCCCTGGCGCTGCGGGGTTCGAGCCTGGGCGGGTATCTGGCCATCCGCGCCGCCGCCGAGGCGGGGGCGCAAGCCGTGGTCGCGATCAGCCCGGCCACCGCGGGCGATCTGCGCCGGGCGCTGCAGCAGGAGAACCTGTCCTTTGCGGCCGACCGGCCCGCCCTGGAGACGCTACTCGAGGCCGGTGGTCTAGCGCCGGTCGTGGCCGCGTTGCCGGTGCCGCTGCTGCTCATGCACGCCCAAGGCGACGAGCGCGTCCCAGTTCAGCACTCCCGCGAGCTCGCGAGCGCCTTTCACGCCCCGGGCAGCCGTCTGATCGAGGTGCCCGGCGGCCATCATCGCTCGGTCCAACACGACGACGACCTGCAGGCGGCCAGCCTGCGCTTCGTGCAGAAAGCTTTGGGCCTGCGCTAGCCGCCGAGCAGATTGCCGCGCCGCCGACCTTCGAGACAGTGTCACCGGTGCTACCGGTGACGGTGCTCACGGTGCCGCCCACGCTGCCGCCGACCCGGCTCCAGCCGCGGCGCCGGCCTGAGCGACCGCGTTGCCGGCCGAGCCGGTGACTGTCTTGACCACCGTCCCGACGGGGGCGGTTGGGACCGTCACGCTGATCGGTGGACCGACGGGCACGGTCACGGCGACGGGGAGCCGGGTCGGAGTCGAGACGGTCACGCCCGCTCCGTCTCCGCTGCCGCTGGGGCTGGGGCCACCGCTCGAGGTGCCACCGCCGCCCGGGGTCGGCCGGCCCTTGGTCCCTCCGCCCGAGGGGGTAACGCCGCCGCCGGTCGCCGCCGACCGGAACTGTTGGGCGGAGCTGGGCCGCCGCAGGCTCGCGGTGAGATGAAGCGCGGCCGGCGATTGCTGGCCCGCGATCATCGGCCAGCCGCGGAACGCGACCACGGCGCTGGCGATCACGAACAGAACCGCGGCGCAGGCCAACATGGAACCGGCGGTCCCGAAACCAGCGACATATGCCCGGGTTGCTCGCATAGCTCGAAACCCGACCTAAACGGGCAAGGTACCGGAGGGCCCGTCAGCCCACCATAAAGTCATCGTCAACCTTTGGGCCGCGCTTAAGCCGTGTGTCAAGATCTCCAGACACCATGGCTTCCCCTCGCTCATTCGGCCGCGACTCCGGCCTCCAGGCCCGGATGTTGTTGACCCTGTTCCTGCTCGGTCTCGTCTACGCGGTGCTGATCGCCGTCCTGATCGCCTCCGGAGCGGGCGCGATCACGATCGCCGTAATCGCCGCGGCGCTGTTCCTGGTCCAGTACTTCACCTCGGACAAGATCGCGCTCTATTCGATGGGGGCGCGCGAGGTCAGCCCCGAAGAGGCCCCGGCACTGCACGGCACGATTGAGCGCCTCTGCATCCAGGCCGATCTGCCCAAGCCGCGGGTGGCGATCGCCGACACGCCGATGCCCAACGCGTTCGCGATCGGCCGCTCTCCGAGCAAGGCGACCGTATGCGCGACGACCGGCATCCTTCAACTGCTCAACCCGGCCGAGCTGGAGGGCGTTCTCGCCCACGAGCTGACCCACGTGCAGAACCGGGATGTGCTGGTCATGACGATCGCGAGCTTCTTCGCCTCGATCGCCTCCTTCATCGTCCAGATGGGGTTCTGGTTCGGCGTCGGCTTCGGCGGCGACGACGAAGACAACGGACCCGGCGTAATCGTCGTGATCCTCGTTTCGGCCGTCGTTTACATGGTCTCGTTCGTGCTCCTGCAGGCGCTGTCCCGCTACCGGGAGTTCGCCGCCGACCGCGGCTCGGCGATCATCACCGGGCGACCGAGCGCGCTCGCCTCGGCGCTGGTCAAGATCAGCGGCACGATGGACCAGATCCCCCAGCGCGACCTTCGCGCCGCCAACGGTGAGCTCGCCGCCTTCTACATCTTCCCGCCCAAGGCCAAGCAGACCGTCGCGACCCTGTTCTCGACCCATCCGCCGCTCGAGGCCCGGCTCGAGGCGCTCAGCCGGCTCGAAGCCCAGCTTCAGGGCACGGCCTAGGCGGCAGCCGGATGGGCTTCCTGGACGTTCTCACCGGCAAGCGCAAGCTGGCCCAGCCGGCCCCCGACCGGCTGTTTGCCATCACCACCGCCTACGTCACCTTCGAGACGACTCTGCAGATCACCACCCGCGGGACGGCGGCGATCGTGTTTCAGTCTCTGGCCACCTCGGACTTCCGCTCGATCGTGACCGACATGGAGGAGGTCGTGCGCGCGACGGCGGGAGACAGTGGCACGACCGTGGAGACCTCTGAGGACAGCTACGGCTTCAGTTGGCTGGTGCTGCGCGGCTCTGAGTTCGATGACCTGGTGGTCGGCATCAACGCGGTCTCAAGCGCGCTCGAGGGCGGCGGCTACGGGGAGCGGGTGCTGTGCGCCGTGTTCGCCTTCTCGGACTCCGCCCAGCGTCCGATCTACATGATCTACAACTACAAGCGCGGCTCGTTCTACCCCTTCGCCCCATCGTCCGGGGCGCAGCAACGCGACAACGAGCGCGAGCTGGTGCTCAAAGCTCAGATCGGCGCCGAGATGCCGATCGAGCCCGAGCTGACGCGCTGGTTTCCGCTCTGGGGAATCCCCATTTGAGCGCCCCCGGGCGCCCGATCCTCCTCAACTGCCGCGCCGCCACTCTTCCCACCATCACTGGGTCGAGCGCTGGACCACCGAGGTCATCCCACGCCTGCAGGCGCTAGACTCCGAGCGCTACGCGATCGCCGAGCCTCCCCCCGGGCGCGGCGGCGCGCTGCCGGGCAGGCCTGGGAGCAAACCGCACTGCCGGCCCGGGCAGCCCGGCTCCGGGCCGCCTTGGTCTTCTCGCCCGCCAACCTCGCTCCCCTGCTGTGGCCACGCAACGTCCTGGTCATGCACGACGCCGCCGTCCTGCGGGAGCCCGACGCGTACTCGCGCGCTACCGGCTGTGGCATCGCTACGCCGGACTCGCTTGCGCCCAACGGGCGCTGCGGGTGGTCACCGTCTAGGAGTTCTCGCGCCCGGGACTGACCCGGCTGGTTGGCTCGGCTCCTGCTCGGGTGACGGTCATCACCTGGGAGCGAGCCGGCCGCGTGGATAACCTCACGTGGCATGCCGATCGCCATCGTGACCGGCTCGGGCGGCCTGATCGGGTCTGAGTCGGTCTCTCACTTCGCGCGCGCGGGCTACTACGTGGTCGGCCTGGAGAACAACATGCGAGCCCGGTTTTTCGGGCCCTCGGCCTCGACGCAGCCGACCACCGACCGTCTCATCGATGAACTGGACGACTCCTTTCGCACTCTCGAACTGGACATCCGGGATCGGGATGCCGTGCAGCGGGTGTTCGCCCAGCACGCCAGCCAGCTCGAGCTGGTGATCCACACTGCCGCCCAGCCCTCCCACGACTGGGCGGCTTCTGACCCCCAGACCGATTTCGCGGTCAACGCCAACGGGACCCTGAACCTGCTCGACGCCACGCGGCGGCACGCGCCGTCGGCGACCTTCATCTTCTGCTCGACCAACAAGGTCTACGGTGATCTGCCCAACGCCCTGCCCCTGATCGAGCTGCCCAAGCGCCTGGAGCTGCCCGAGGACCATCGCTACCACTCAGGGATAGACACCTCGATGTCGATCGACGCCTCGACGCACTCGCTGTTCGGGGTCTCAAAGACCGCCGCTGACCTGCTCGTGCAGGAGTACGGGCGCTACTTCGGGCTACCGACCGTGTGCTTTCGGGCGGGCTGTTTGACCGGCCCCAACCACGCCGGTACCCGGCTGCACGGCTTTTTGTCCTACCTGATGCGGTGCACGATGACCGGAGACCCGTACACCGTGTACGGCTACGGCGGTCGTCAGGTGCGCGACAACATCCACTCGGCCGATCTTGTCGCGGCCTTCGCCGCCTTCCACGCCGCTGCGCGACCGGCCGCGGTCTACAACATCGGGGGCGGGCGGGCGAGCAACTGCTCGATGCTCGAAGCGATCGCCCTGTGTGAACAGATCGCCGGCCGACAGCTGCGATGGGAGCTCTCAGACGAGCACCGCGTCGGCGATCACCGCTGGTGGATCTCTGACCTCGGGCCCTTTCAGCGCGACCACCCCGACTGGGAGATCCGCCACGACACGCAGGGGATCCTGCAGGAAATCCACGCCAAGAACGCCGAGCTGTGGGCGGCCAGCCGATGAAATTCTCGGTGCTAATCCCGGCCCACAACGAAGCCGAGTCAGTCGGCCTGACGGTCGAGAGCTGCGTGGAGAAGCTTCAGGCAGCCGAGATCGACTACGAGATCCTCGTCGTCGACGACGCCAGCGGCGACGGCACCAGCCAGGTCGTCCAAGCGATCGCAGCGCAACCGCGCGTGCGCTGCCTGCGCTCACCGCTTCCGTCCGGCTTCGGCCACACCGTGCGAGCAGGACTGGAAGCGCCCACCGGCGACGCCGTCGCGATCATGATGGCTGATCTATCCGGACGGCCCGTGAAGTGCACGCGCTGATGGTCTCGCTGACCTCAGCCTGAGCGACCGTGGCCAGACGTACGCTACCCTCAGCGTTCTCGGGCTCGCGCCCCGAGCCCATGACCGATCTTCAAAGTC
>JBPCIY010000008.1:0-7881 GCA_051005855.1 Solirubrobacteraceae bacterium
GTCGACCTCGGCGATCAGCGCTGCACCAGTGCCACCGTCACCGGTGGCGACTTGGAACACATGCTCGGGCAGCCCGCACTCGCGCATCATCTCGGCCATCACCAGTGAGCTCAGCGGGGTGACCTCACTCGGCTTGAGGATCACGCAGTTACCGGCCATCATCGCCGGGATGCAGTCCCCGAAGGAGTTGGCAATGGGGAAGTTCCAGGGCCCGATCACGCCGACCACGCCGAGCGGGGCGTAGCGGATGATCAGCTTCTTGCCCGCCGCGGTCGGGTTGTTCCAGGACGGCACGCGCTCGTCGGCCAGGTACTTGGGGCCCTCCTTGGCCCAGAAGCCGAGCGCCGAGACGGTGATCCCGAGATCAGCCAGCTGGGCGTCCTCGTGGGTCTTGCCGGTCTCCGAGACGACGACATCAATCACCTTGTCAGCGTGGTCGAGCATCCACTTCTGGGCGCGACGCATAACCCGCGCGCGACCCTCGTATCCGATCGCCTCCCACTGCGGCTGAGCCTCGCGAGCCCGGGCGGCCATCTCGGCCAGGTCGCCCGCGTCGAGAACCGGGATCGTGCCGACCAGTTCTCCGGTGGCCGGGTTCTCGACCGGGATCGTGGGGGCGGAACCGCCGTTGGTCTCGGCCTGCTCGTGTTGCTCAACGCTCGCCATGGGTCTCCTCCTACGCCGTTAGATCGGATAGCCGCAAGGCTACTGGGGGTCGAGCTGGATCGACTCGATCGTGGGTGGATCGACCGGACGGTCCTGAGCGCCCGTGGGCAGACCCTCGATCGCGTCCACAGCTTCCATCCCGGCCGTGACCTGGCCGAACACAGTGTGTTTGCCGTCCAGCCACGGTGCGCTGTCGGCGGTCACGATGAAGAACTGCGACCCGTTGGTGTTCGGCCCGGCGTTGGCCATGGCCAACGCCCCGCGGGCGATCCGGTGCTGGTTGAACTCGTCCTCGAACTCGTATCCGGGACCACCGGTGCCGGTTCCCTGCGGGCATCCCCCCTGGATCATGAAGTCGGGGATCACCCGGTGAAAGATGATCCCGTCGTAGTAGCCGTCGGCGGCGAGCTTGCGGAAATTGGCCACCGTCTTGGGCGCGTCCTCATCGAAGAACTCGACCGCGATCGTGCCGAGCGTGGTGTTCATATTGGCTGTAGACATGGTCTCACCCTACCCATGATCCGACCGGCGTAGGCGCCGGGGGACCTTGGGAAGGGTGGTCCTACTCAGCTATTGCTGGACGTCTGGAGGCCGCTGATGGCCGGGGTGATGCTCACCGTGGCCGGGGTGGTCCCGCCCGAGGTCGCATGCTGACAGCTGACGGGCCGCCGAACCGGCCGGACCGGCCACCATCAGCGGGATCGAAACGTCACGGCTCGAGCCGTCGGCAGCGGTCGTCACGTGCGCGTCTGCGCGTCTGCGTGTTTGCTCCCAGGGTCAGCGAGCAGGTGACGTTGACGTCCTCAGCGCTCGTGCTCTTGACCGTCACGGTGAGATTCGCGAAGGCCAGGTACGAGCTGCCCGCCGGAAGGGTGAGGCTCGCGACGCTGGTCGCCGGCCCGGGGACGGTCGCCGTCCGGTGGTCCTGAACTCCGCCGGGAGCGCGGGGTTGCAAGTCGGCTTGCCGGCCGAGTCGACGGCGCCAATGGCACTGCCGGCCGCGCATTTCCCGCTTACGCGGGCTTGGAGCTGACCTAGGTTGGCGCGGACTCTCCCCACCGCGCCGGGCACGATCTTTCCGGTACCTGACCGAGTCGTTCTGGAGTGCAGCCGAGTTGACGCTGCCGGCCGGCAGCCAGGAGGCGGCGTAGCCCGCGCCGCCGAGCGAGATGAACAGTGCGATGGTCGAGACGAGCATCGCCGCCGAGGACTTGACGCCGTGCCCTCCCTCCGCTGACCTGCTCGGCGCCCGGGACGGGCGTCGCGCCCGGGCGAGTTCCCCCCTTAGACCCGCGCCAGCTCGATCCGCAGCGCGTGGCCGCGAACTTCGGTCCCCCCGGTCGCCTCGATCACGCGTTGCGCCTCGTGCTCGGGCACCTCCACGAAGGCGAAGTGCTCCAGCACGCGGACGTTGCGAACGGCCTCCCCATCGAGCTGGGTGGCGGCGCGAATGGCCGAGATGATGTCGGACGGCTCGAGACCGGCGGCGCGGCCGCCGCCCACGATCAGCTTGCGGTAGGGACCGCCGCCGTTGGGTGACACGTGCGGCTTGGAGTGACGGCGAGGCGGAGCCGTGACCCGGGTCGGGGCCACGTGGGCGTCCTTGACCCACGGCGAGAGCTTGACCCCGGCGTGGTTCTCGATGGCCTGAATCTCACGTCCCTGGCGGGGCTCGTAGAAGGTGATCGCGCGCCCGCTGCGGCCCACTCGTCCGGTGCGGCCGATCCGGTGTACGTAGACATCCGGTGAGATCGGGACGTCGAAGTTGATCACGTGCGAAATGCCGAAGATGTCAAGGCCGCGTGACGCGACATCGGTCGCGATCAGCAACGGCAGGCTGCCGCTCTTGAAGGAGATCATTACGCCGTCGCGGGCGCCCTGGGTCATGTCGCCGTGCAGCGCGCGGACGTTCATGCCCCGGTCGCGGAGCGAGCGGTAGAGCTGGTCACAGCGGATCTTGGTGCGCACGAAGACCAGCGCCTGATCGGGGCGTTCGGCCTCGAGCACCGTGGCGAGGGCGGCGGGCTTCTCGCGCGCGGCGACCTCGAGCGCGAACTGCTCCACGGTGTCGACGGTCAGCGTGGCGGTCTTGACCTTGACCACCACCGGGTCATAGAGGTACTGGTCGGCGAGCCGGCGGATCTCGGGCGGCATCGTGGCTGAGAACAAGGCCGTCTGGCGGCTGGACGGAGTCAGCGCGAGGATCTTCTCGACGTCTTCGAGGAAACCGAGGTCGAGCATCTCGTCGGCTTCGTCGAGGACCACGAACCGGCACGAGTGCAGCATCAGCGAGTGGCGCGAGATGAGGTCCTTGACCCGCCCCACCGTCCCGACCACGATCTGACCGCCGGCTCGCAGCTGGGCCTGCTGGCTGCGAATCGGAGCGCCACCGAACACCGCGACGACGTCGATGCCCTTGGCCTTGCCGTAAGCGCGCAGGGCCTGGGTGACCTGGATGCAGAGCTCGCGGGTCGGCGTCAGGACCAACGCCTGGACCTCGTTCTCGGACGCATCGATGTACTGGAGCATGGGCAGCCCAAAGGCCGCCGTCTTGCCCGAGCCGGTCTGAGCCTGGCCGATTACGTCGAGCCCTTCGAGCAGGGGCGGGATGCCCTGCTCCTGGATCGGGCTCGGAGCGTCGTAGCCGACGTCTTCAACCGCCTGGAGCAGATCTGGAGCAAGGCCGAGATCAGCGAAGGTAGTCACGGAGTAAGAAGATAGACGGCCACGGGCCCGAAGACGGCGCGCCTACCGGGCCGAGGGCCCTGAACACCTTGGGGCGCGAGCTGCACTCGACGATCTCCAACCTCCAGTGGGTCGTGACCGGCTACATGCTGGCGCCGGCGACCGAAGCGCTGGACTACCTGGGTTCGTACTGATGGCCACCGGGCTGCCGCTGGTCACCTACGGCCTGGCCGAGGTGGGCTCCACGGGCAGCTTCACCGCCGCCAAGGTCGTTATCCCGCTGATCGCCGGGCTCGGCCTGGTGGTCGCCTTCGTGTGTCACGCCTTGCGTGTCCCCCGGCCGCTGCTCGACCTGCGCCTGTACCGCCGCTCCACCTTCTCCTCGGCTTCGGTGACGATGTTCTGCGTCGGTGCCGCCCTGTTCGGCGGCAGGATCCTGCTGCCCCTCTACTGGCAGACGATCCGGCACGAGTCGGTGGTCACCACCGGCCTGCTGACCGTTCCCAGGGACTCGGCGCAGCCCTGATCATGCCATCGCGGGACGGCTGACGGATCGGTTCGGCGGCGGCCCGCTCGCCCTGTTGGGTGTGTGCCTGACCGCGAGTTCAGCGACCAGGAGCTGCTCACCACCGCGGCCGCGCTCGATCGCCTCCGCGAGCTGTTCGACGCCATCGAACCCCGCTAGCCCCGCTTCAGGTCGTAAGACGACCGTCGAGGTGCGGCGTGTCGCGCTCGGCGTCGCGGACCCCGAAGCGCACCTCTTGATGCTCGCGGCCCTCGGCGAAGGAGACGGTGGCCGGGAGCAGGATCGGGCGCCTGAAGGCGACGTCGACCGTGAACGACGGCGGCAGTGAGGAGCCCAGCGCGGCCAGGCAACGGGCCTTGGTCCACATCCCGTGCGCGATCGCCGACGGAAATCCGAACAGGCGGGCGGTGAGAGGATGAACGTGGATCGGGTTCAGATCGCCCGACACGGCGCCGTAGCGGCGTCCGAGGTCGCCGCGCAGGCGCCAGGTGGCGGTGGCGGGGAGGCCCTCGCTGGAGGCAGGCCCGGCCGCTGGGGCCGAACTCGCCCCGCCCGAGCTGGGGCCTCGGCGCAGGTTGGTGGACACCTCTTCCCAGACGAGCTCTGAGCCGACCCGAGCCTCGGTGCAGATGCCGAACTGGGTGCCACGCGGGTGGGACTCGAGTCCGGTCGCCCATACGCGGAGCGAGAGCGGCTCCGAAGCGCCGACCGGCCGGTGCTGGACGATGCGGTTGGAGATATGGACGAGCCCGATGGCCGGGAACGGGAACCGCCCACTGGTGATCAGCGCCAGGTGCAGCGGAAAGGCGAGCCGGTGAATCCACGTGGGCGGCACGGTGTCGCTGAGCGAAAACGAGCACACGCGGTCATAGGCGGCCAGCCGGCCGCGGTCGGTCTGCACGTCAGACACCGTCAGGACCTCATCGGGCACCTCGCCGCCTCCGCCCCCCAGGAAGGGCAGGCGCGAGGCCCCGGGAATCATGGCCGCGCCCGCCCGCGCGAACAGGGGCAGCATCGAGGGGCCCGCGGTCAGCTCGCGCTCGCTCATCATGCCCCCAGCAGGCTCTGGCCGCAGACCCGGACGATGTTCCCGGTCACTCCGCGCGAGGCGGGGCTGGCCAACCAGGCGATGGTCTCGGCGACATCGACCGGGAGACCGCCCTGGGAGAGGCTGTTCATCCGCCGACCGGCTTCGCGGATCGCGAGCGGCATCGCTGCAGTCATCTTGGTCTCGATGAAGCCCGGGGCGACCGCGTTGATGGTCACGCCGCGCTTGGCCAGCGCGGGCGCGAACTCCTGCACGATCCCGATCACACCAGCCTTGGAGGTGGAGTAGTTGGTCTGTCCGGCGTTGCCGGCGATGCCGCTGATCGAGGAGACGCAGACGATGCGTCCGTTCTTGCGCACCGCCTTGCGCGCGAACAGCTCCTTATCGATGCGCTGGGGAGCGATGAGGTTGATCGACATAACCGTGTCCCAGAGCTCCTCGCTCATTCGAGCGAGCGTCTTGTCGCGGGTGACGCCGGCGTTGTGCACGACCACATCGACGCCGCCGTGGAACTCGAGCAGGTGGCTGGCGATATCGGCGGGGGCCGCCTCGCTGGTGATGTCGGCGGCGAGCACCGAGCCCCCGAGCGCCGCCATGCCCGCGGTCAGCTCCTCGCTCATCGCCGGCACGTCGAGCCCGACGACGTGAGCACCGTCGCGGGCCAGGACCTCGGCGATGGCGGCGCCGATCCCCCGGGCGGCTCCGGTCACGAGCGCGACCTTGCCGGTCAAGGGGCGCTCCCACTCGAGCGTTTCAGCGGTGCTGACGGCGGTGACGGCGGTACCGATCCGGACGACCTGACCGGAGACGAAAGCCGAGCGAGGCGAGAGGAAGAAGCGCAGGGTCGACTCGAGCTCACCCTCCCCCCCGGGCGCCACGTAGAGCAGCTGGGCGGTGGCGCCCTTCTTGACCTCCTTGCCGACCGCGCGCACCAGCCCTTCCAGCGCGCGCTGGGCAATCCCTTGCGCCGGGGCACCGCACTCCTCGGGCGCGGTCCCGAGCACGATCACGCGGCCGCTGGGCAGCACGCGCCGGATCGTCGGGTGCAGGAAGGCCCACGCGGCCTCGAGCTGGGCGCTGTCGCCGATGCCGGTGGCGTCGAGGACCAGGGCCTTGAAGCGCTGGTCCGCGGCCGCGGCCTCGGGGTTGAAGATCCCCGCGTCCAGCCCGGCGTCGGCGGCGGCGGCGCGCAGCGGCTCGTCCATCGCGGTCAGGACGTCGGCGCCGGCCGAGGCGAGCACCCCCGCCAGTCCGCCTCCGAGCCGTCCGCCAGCCGTCGCCCCGAGCAGGACCGGCCCGGAGACGACCGGCTGGCCGGCCTGGTAGCGCTCGAGCCGCGGTGGGTTGGGGAGGCCGATCTGCTTGGAGACGATCTTCCCGATCGGCGTATTGACCAGCTGCTGGTAGCGGTCAGTCATTGGTACAGGCCTCCATGATCGCGGTGACGCCGAGACCACCCGCCGCGCAGATGGAGATCAGGCCACGCCCCGAACGCTGCTCGCTCAGGGCCTTGGCCAGCGTGGCGACGATCCGGCCGCCGGTGGCGCCGAAGGGATGGCCGGCGCCGAGCGAGCCGCCGTGGACATTGAGCCGATCGCGGTCGATCGCGCCCAGCGGCGCCTCGAGCCCGAGGCGCTCGCGACAGAAGACCGGGTCCTCCCAGGCCTTCAGCGTGCACAGGACCTGAGCCGCGAAAGCCTCGTGAATCTCGTAGAAGTCGAAGTCCTGAAGGGTTAGGCCCGCGCGCGCGAGCAGCTTGGGCACCGCGTAGGCGGGGGCCATGAGCAGCCCCTCGCGTTTGTGGACGTAGTCGACGGCGGCCGTCTGGGCGTCGACCAGGTAGGCCTGAACCGGGATGCCCCGCTCGGCGGCCCAGTCCTCGCTGGCCAGCAGCACGGCCGAGGCGCCGTCGGAGAGGGGGGTCGAGTTGCCGGCCGTCATCGTGCCCTCCGGCCCACCGAAGACCGGCTTGAGCTTTGAGAGCTTCTCGATCGAGGAGTCCGGGCGCAGGTTCTGGTCGCGCTCGAGACCGAGAAAGGGGATGACTTGATGATCGAGCCAGCCGGTGTCGTAGGCGGCGGCCAGGTTGTGATGGCTGCGGACGGCGAGCTCGTCCTGCTCCTGGCGGCCGATCCCCCACTCCGAGGCCATGATCGCGGTGTGCTCGCCCATCGAGAGGCCGGTACGAGGCTCGGCGTTGCGGGGAATCTCGGGGACGAGCTGCTGGGGGCGCAGCCGAGCCAAGGTGCGCAGCCGGGCCGCGTTGGACTTGGTCCGGTTGAGGTCCAGCAACACCTCGCGCAGGTCCTCGTTGAGGGCCAGCGGCGCGTCGGAGGTGGTGTCGACGCCGCCGGCGATGGCGACGTCGATCTGGCCGAGCGCGATCTTGTTGGCGACCAGGATTGTCGCCTCTAGGCCGGTGCCACAGGCCTGCTGGACGTCATAGGCGGGAGTCTCGGGAGCGAGCTTGGAGCCGAGGACCGTCTCGCGCGTCAAGTTGAAATCGCGGCTGTGCTTGAGCACGGCGCCGGCCGCGACCTCACCCAGCGTCTCGCCCTCGACGCCGAAGCGCTCGGTCACCGCGTCCAGCGCCGCGGTCAGCATGTCCTGATTGGAAGCCCGGGAGTAGGGGCCGTTCTGGCGGGCGAAGGGCAGGCGATTTCCGCCCAGGACCGCCACCCGGCGGACGTTTTCGATCATGCTCGGCTCGCTCCTCGAGAAATAGTTACGCGACCGTAGACCATATGGAGGTTGTCGTCCGGCCGGGCTGGTGAAGTCGGCCGGTCCCCCACACGATCGTGGGGATTGAAGCCGTGCGGGCTGGACCCCGCGCGGCGACCACAACCGCATAGAGGAGCCGACCATGGCGAAGGTTCGCAGTTGGGTTGGTCTTGACGTGCACGCGCGCTCGGTGCTCGCGGCGATGATCGACGGTGAGTCGGGCGAGCTGCGCTCT
>JBPCIY010000009.1:0-107784 GCA_051005855.1 Solirubrobacteraceae bacterium
CTACCTCGCCCACCGGGTGCGGCGAGCTGCCGGCTTCGGCCAGCGTGCGCGGCGTGCGCGTGGTCGCCGCCGAAAGCTTCTGGGCCAGCATCGCTCGCCAGCTTGGCGGCCGCCGAGCCACGGTCACGAGCATCATCTCCAGCCCGGCTCAGGACCCGCATGCCTACGAGGCCACAGCCGCCGACGCGCGCACGATGGCCGAGGCCCAGCTGGCCGTGGTCAACGGCGTCGGCTATGACCCCTGGGCGTCACGACTGCTGGCCGCCAATCCCGTCGACAGCCGCACGGTGCTCAACGTCGGCACGCTGCTCAGCCTCCACCCGGGGGACAACCCGCATCGCTGGTATGACCCGGCTGACGTCCAGCGCGTGGCGGTGGCGCTCGCCGCGGCCCTCGATCGCCTGGACCCCGGGCACGCCGACTACTACGGGCAACGGCTGCGCGCCTGGCAGACCAGCGTCCTGGCCCCCTACCGCACGCTCATCGCCACCATTCGCCGCCGCTACGCGGGCGTCGCGGTTGGCGCCTCGGAGAGCATCTTCGCCCTCCAGGCTCCGGCCCTCGGCCTGCATCTGCTCACGCCATCGGGCTTCATGCGCTCCGTGACGGAGGGCACCGAGGTCACGGCCGCCGATACCGCCAGCGCCGAGCGCCAGATCACCGGTGCAGCGATCCGGGTGTGGATCGTCAACCGCCAGAACCTGACCCCCGAAGTCCAGCGGCTCGACGGCCTCGCCCGGGCGGCCGGCATTCCGATCGTCTCGATCACCGAGACGCTGAGCCCGGCCGGGGCCAGCTTCGAGCAATGGCAAACGCGTCAGCTCGCCGCCCTGGCCGCTGCTCTGCACCAGGCGACGGGACGATGACCGACGCGGTCCGCCCGTCCCTGGGCGCGGCGCGGGCCAGCGAGCCCCCGGCGGTCGAGCTCGCCGGGGCCGAGGTGGCGATCGCGGGCCGGCCGATCCTCTCCGACGTATCCCTGACCGTGGCCCGGGGCGAGTTCGTGGCCGTGCTCGGTCCCAACGGCGCCGGCAAGTCGACCCTAATGAGAATGATTCTTGGACTCATTCCCATTTCGGCCGGGACGGTGCGCGTGCTCGGCCTCGGGGAGCGGGCGGCGCGTGCGCTCACCGGGTACCTGCCCCAGCGCCACGGCTTCGATGCCGCCACCCGGATTCGCGGGATCGACCTGGTCGGGCTCGGCCTCGACGGCGCCCGCTGGGGACTCCCCCTGGCCATCACGGCCAGGGCCCGGGTCCGGCGCCGCGCCGAGCGCGAGCGCGTCCACGAGGTGATCACCCAGGTCGGCGCCGAGGGGTACGCCGAACGCCCGATCGGCGAGCTCTCCGGCGGCGAGCAACAGCGTCTGCTGGTCGCCGCCGCGCTCGTCCGCCGGCCGGCCCTGCTGATCCTCGACGAGCCCCTGGACAGTCTCGATCTCCCCAACCAGGCGTCGGTCGCGGGCCTGGTCCGCGATCTGGCCAGCGCCGAGAACGTGGCCGTGCTGCTGGTCGCCCACGACGTCAACCCCCTGCTGCCCCACCTCGACCGCGTCGTGTACCTGGCCCAGGGTCGCGCCCTGGCCGGGTCCGTGCGCGAGGTGATCAGCGGGCCGCGGCTCTCCGAGCTCTACGGCGCCCCGATCGAGGTCCTGCAGACCACCGACGGCCGGCTGGTGGTGGTGGGAACACCCGAGGCGCCCCACCACCACGGCGACCGCCACGAGCACCGCTGACCTGCGCCCCGTGAACCCGACTCTCCAGCCCGACCTGATTGCCGACCTGCGCGAACTGCTCCAGTTTCCGTTCATGGTCAGCGCCCTGGAGGCCGGGACGATCGTCGCCGTGCTGGCGGCAGTGGCCGGCTGGTACGTGGTCCTGCGTCGCTCGGCCTTCACCTCGCACACGCTGTCGGTGATGGCCTTCCCGGGCGCGGCCGGAGCGTCGCTGCTCGGGCTGCCGGTCTCGCTGGGCTACTACGCAGCCTGCACGATGGCCGCGCTGGCCCTGGTCGGACCCGGTGCCCGGCGGCACGCATCCACTGGTTCCCGTGGCTCCGGCTCGAGCCGCTCGGGCGGCGAGACCGCCGTCGTGGGCACCGTCCAGACCGTCGGCCTGGCCGCCGGCTTTCTGTTCCTCTCCCTCAACCAGGCGGTGCTGGGTTCACCGGACGCGCTGCTGTTCGGCACCTTCCTGGGAATCACCCAGGGCCAGGTGCTCGCGCTGCTCGTGATCGCCGCGCTCGTGATCGGAACGCTGGCCGTGATCGGGCGCCCGCTGCTGTTTGCGACCGTCGACCGCGAGGCGGCCCAAGCCGGTGGGGTTCCCGTGGCCCGATTGGACGCGCTCTTCCTGGTCATCCTCGCCTTGGCGATCGCCGCCACCAGCCAGCTCACCGGAGCCCTGCTCGTGTTCGCGCTGCTCGTTGCCCCCGCCGCGTGTGCCCAGCTGATCACCGCCCAGCCCGTGGCGGGGCTGGCCCTGAGCATCGCCTTCGCCCTGGGGATCGTCTGGCTGGGTCTCGCGCTGGCCTACTTCTCGGTCTATCCGGTCGGCTTCTACGTGACCACGATCGCCTTTGCCCTCTACGCCGGATTGCGCCTGCGCGTCTGGGCTCGCCGCCGCCGCTGATGCTCGCCCACGAGTTCGTCCGCAACGCCTACCTGGCCGGCACCTTCATCGCCCTGGCCTGCGGCACGATCGGCTGGTTCGTCGTGCTGCGCAGCCAGGTTTTCGCGGGTGACGCGCTCAGCCACGTCGCCTTCGTGGGCGCGATCGGCGCCGCCGCGCTGGGGGTCGACGAGCGGATCGGGTTGTTCGCGCTCACGCTCGCCCTGGCCGCCGCACTCGGGCTGACCGGTGCGCGGGCCCAGAGCGACGACACCGCGATCGGGATCGGTCTTGCGTGGATCCTCGGCCTCGGCGTACTGCTGCTCGCGGTGCTGGCCACCAGCGCCGGGGGGGCCAGCGGGATCACCACCGCCAACACGCTGTTCGGCTCGATCTACTCGCTGAATTCGAGCGGCGCCTGGCTGGCCGCGGCGATCGCGGCCGTGGTCACCGGGCTCCTGCTGGCCGGGGCGCGGCCGCTGCTGCTGAGCACCCTGGAGCCCGAGGTGGCCGCGCTGCGCGGCGTGCCGGTGAGGCTGCTCGGGGCCGGCTTCCTGGGCGCGCTGGCCGCCGTGACCGCCGAAAGCACCCAGGCGGTGGGCGCGCTGCTCTTGCTCGGGCTGATCGCCGCTCCCGCCGGCGCCGCCCGGGCCCTGACCGCGCGGCCCGTCGCCGGCCTGGCTCTGGCCGGGGGCTTCGCTGTGGTGGCGATGTGGGGTGGGCTGGCCCTCAGCTACGTGGTTTCCGCGCTCCCGCCGAGCAGCGCGATCATCGGGCTGGCGGCGGGCATCTACGCGGTCGCGGCGCTGGTCGGCGGCCGGCGCTCATCGACCGCGGTCGCCTAGCCGCGCCGCGAACGGCGGCGATTATTCCGGGGGGAGATTTCCCGCCCGCACACGGCGAGGCGCACATTCGCCGCTGTCAGCTGGGATCGCCAGGCGACGGCAGGCGAGGCAGAACGGGGGTTGCTCTGCTCTCGCCACCGACTCCCTGAGTTTCGACGACTCCAGCTCGGCATGCCGCCAGGGTGGCAAGCGGGGCGTCAGCTTTCCGTAAGGGTTCGCGCATAATCTGCTGCCGGGCCTCCGCCGCCGGCCCCGGCCCAGTGCCGGGAAGGCGGAGGCCTTCGGGCCCTCAACTGAACAGACGCGTTCAGCATGACACTGAACGACGTCACAACGATTCATGGTATGTTGCCGGGCGGATGGCGCCCGAGCCGAACATCGCCGAGAAGGGTATGGCCGTCGGCCTGCGCGCGCTCAACAAGGTCGCGTCCTCGTCGGCCATCGACCGGCTGAGGCTGCGCGGACCCGCGGTCCAGTTCCTGCACGGCGCGAGCAAGACGACGGGTCGCACGGCAGCCCGGACCGGGCGCACGTTCGCGGCCGCCCAGCGCCTCTCGCGGCCGGCTCGCCAGCCGCGGGGGCGGGCGGGACAATCTCATCTCTTCGACCTCGAGCCCTCCGACGAGCAGCAGATGCTGCGCGACTCGGTCCGCGAGTTCGCTCTCGCCCGGCTGCGCAAGGCCGCGCCCGACGCGGACGCCTCATGCTCGACGCCACCCGATCTGCTCACCCAGGCGGGCGAGCTCGGCCTGACCATGGTCGGCGTGCCCGAGGAGCTCGGCGGCGCCGTAGAGGAGCGCTCGGCCGCGACGACGGTGCTGATGAGCGAGGCTCTGGCCCAGGGTGACATGGGCATCGCCCTGGCCTGCCTGGCCCCCGCCGCCGTTTCCACCGCGCTGGGACTGTGGGGCGATGAGCAGCAGCAGGCCACCTACCTCCCCGAGTTCGTGGGCGAGGATATTCCCGCCGCCGCCCTCGCGGTCATGGAGCCCCAGCCGTTGTTCAACCCATTCGCGCTGGAGACGACCGCGCGCGCCGCCGGGGGCGGCTACGTGGTGTCAGGTGTCAAGGCGCTCGTGCCCCGCGCGGCCGACGGCGAGCTCTTCATCGTCGCCGCTGAGCTGGCCGGCGAAGGCCCCGCACTGTTCATCGTCGAGTCAAAGACCAAGGGGGTCAGCGTCGCTTCCGAGCCCGCGATGGGCATCCGCGCCGCGGCGACGGGGCAGCTGATCCTCGAGGAGGTGCAGCTACCCGCCGCCGCGTTGTTGGGCGGCGCCGAGCGCTCGGTCTACACCGAGTGCGTGCAGCTGGGCCGGCTGGGCTGGTGCGCCCTGGCCGTCGGCACCGGCCAGGCGGTGCTCGACTACGTGGCTGACTACGTCAAGGACCGCAAGGCGTTCGGCGAGCCGATCTCCAACCGCCAGGCCGTCGCCTTTACGGTGGCCAACATCGCGATCGAGCTCGACGGCCTGCGTCTGGCCACCTACCGCGCCGCCGGCCGCGTCGATCAGGGGCTTGCGTTCTCCCGCGAGGTCGCGCTCGCCCGCCGCCTGTGCGCCGATCGCGGGATGGCGATCGGCTCCGACGGTGTTCAGATGCTCGGCGGCCACGGCTTTGTCAAGGAGCACCCGGTCGAACGCTGGTACCGCGACCTGCGCGCCGCCGGCCTGATGGAAGGCGCCCTGCTCGTCTAGGGGGCGCACGAGCGAGTGACCAAACCATGATCAACCTCGAGATCCCCAAGAAATTCGGGACCCTGGTCAGCCAGTCGCATCAGGTCGCCACCGAGATCTTTCGGCCCAACTCGCGCAAGTACGATACCGCCGAGCACGAGTACCCCAAGGAGCTCGACATGCTGGCCGCGCTGATCGATGGCATGAACGAGAGCGGTTCGCTCGGTGGGGCCGGTGCGGGTACGGTGGGTGGAGGCTCGTCCAACGGCACCAAAGCTGCGGACGGCGGCGGGAATCGCAACGGCTCCAACATGGCCAGCTTGCTGGGTCTGATCGAGCTGTGCTGGGGCGACGTCGGGCTGCTGCTGGCGATGCCGCGCCAGGGCCTCGGCCAAGCGGCGATCGCCGCGGTCGCCAACGACGAGCAACTCGCGCGCTTTGGTGGCCGATGGGCCGCGATGGCGATCACCGAGCCCGAGGCGGGGTCCGACTCGGCGGCGATCCGGACCACGGCGCGGTTGGACGGCGACGAGTACGTCCTCAACGGCGAGAAGATTTATGTGACCTCCGGTGACCGGGCCGAGCTGATCGTGGTCTGGGCCACGGTCGACCGGTCGGCGGGCCGCGCCGCGATCAAGTCGTTCGTGGTCGAGCGCGACAACCCGGGTCTCAAGCTGGACCGACTCGAGCATAAGCTCGGCATTCGAGCGTCTGACACCGCGAACTTCTTTCTCGAGGACTGCCGGGTCCCCAAGGAGAACCTGCTCGGCAGCGCCGAGGTCGATGACAAGAAGGGCTTCGGCGGGGTCATGCAGACGTTTGACAACACCCGCCCGCTGGTCGCCGGGATGGCGGTCGGCGTCGCCCGGGCCTGCCTGGAGCGGACCCGTGACCACCTGATGGCGGCCGGGATCGAGATCGACTACGACCTTCCGCCGCAGCTTCAGAGCGCGGCGGCCGCCGAGTTCATCGCCATGGAGGCTGACTGGGAGGCCGCCCGGCTGCTGACCATGAAAGCGGCCTGGATGGCCGACAACCGCAAGCCCAACTCGCTTCAGGCCTCGATGGCCAAGGCCAAGGCGGGGCGCGTGGGCACCGACGTCGCCCTGCGCTGCGTCGCCCTGTGCGGCGCCACCGGCTACACCGAGGGCGAGCTGCTCGAGAAGTGGGGCCGGGACGCCAAGATCCTGGACCTGTTCGAGGGCACCCAGCAGATCCAGTTGCTGATCGTCGCCCGGCTGCTGCTCGGCAAGAGCTCGGCCGAGCTCAAGTAGCCGGGTGTTGAGGGCGCGTCAGCGCCCGGACGTCGTCGAGGACGCCCGGTGCGTCGAGTTCGAGGCGTAGGTCGGTGATCCGCAGGACGTTGATCCCGTGTCGCAGCAGGTTGGCGTCCTTGATCTTGTCGCGCTCGGTATCACGCACCGCCACGTGGTACGGACGGCCGTCGAGCTCGACCGCCAGCTTGGCCCCGGGCCAGTAGCAGTCCAGCTCCCAGCCGTGGACGATGACGTTGCGCTGGGGCGGCGGGACATCGGTTTCGGTGATCAGTCGGTCGAAGGCTCGCTCGAGGTCGGACTTGCGATCGCGGCGGGGGCGGTAGGCGCGCAGCGCTGGCTTGAGCCTGGCCAACCCGGGCCACCGTGAGTGCCGTTTCAGCGCGGCTTCGAGAGCCTCGAGGTTGAGGATGCGCCTGCGCACCGCTTCGGTGATGAGGCGGTCGAGTTCGACCGGCGTTTCGGTCGCAGCCAGTTCGATCAGGAGGCGCGGGACCGAGCTGACCCGGAGTCCGTTGCGGCTTGAGATGTCGGCTGGGTGCGGCCGGTTCGTTGTTCGATGCATGACCAGTTCGGCACGGACCGGAGCCGAGGCGCCCGGAACGGTCACCTCGATGTGCCGCACGTTGATCTCGCGTAGTCCCCAGACCGCCGCGGCTATGCGGTGGCTGAGGAAGGCGGCGGGTCCGCAAGTGAGCAGGGCGGCGACCAGCCGGGCGTGGGGGACCAGACGTCGGTGTCCGACGGCATAGACATCTCTGTGCACGCGATGGAGGAGACCTCGTCTGAGCCGACCCCTGATCTGATCCGGGCTGAAACCCAGCCCCAGGAGCTGCCCGCGGGAGACCACACCGAACTGCCGGCCAGCCAGCTCGGCGAGCGCCACCTCGCGACGTCGATTGAGTTGAGGGTCGCCAGGACCCGGAATCCAATCGACGTCGGGCATAGCCTCCAGGGTGACGCGAATTGTGTGACCCGCGGGTCACGCTGCGTCACAAGGGTGTGCCAAAGCCGCTATAGGTCCGCGGCCTCGCGCCGGAGTACGTCCCAGGCCAACCGCACGTCGTCGAGACCGGTATTCATCTGGCCCACCGCCAGGCGCAGGACGTAGCGGCCGGCGAGCACGGCGTGCGAGATGAACAGTTCACCGCCGGCGTTGACGCGCTCGAGTAGGGCCTGATTGCGAGCGTTGTGGTCGGCGTCGCCGGCGTCGTCGGCGTCGTCGTCGTCGTCGCCGCCGCCAAGCCGGAAGCAGACGACCGAGAACGACCGGGGGGCGCAGACCTCCCAGCCCGGCTCGGCCCGGACCCAGGATTCGAACTCGGCCGCCAGCCCCACCCCCCGCCGGACATGCTCCTGAAGCCCGGACCGCCCGTGGCAGCGCAGAACCGCCCAGAGCTTCAGGGCTCGGAAGCGGCGCCCGAGCGCAGGGCCATATTCCGAAAGCGACAAACAGTCTTCGGCATCGGGTGTGCGCAGGTACTCGGGGATCAGGCTGAACGCCGCCCGTAGCGCGTCGGGCCGCCGCGACCAGAGCAGCGAGCAGTCCATCGGCGTGAGCATCCACTTGTGGGCGTTGACGACCACCGAGTCGGCCCGGGAGACACCCGCGAAAGCCCAGCGGAACTCTGGACAGACCATGGCCGTGCCGGCGTAGGCGGCATCGACGTGCAGCCAGGCCCCGTCGCGCTCACACGCGGCGGCGATGGCCGGCACCGGATCGACCGCCGTGCTCGCCGTAGTGCCGACCGTGGCCACCACGGCGGCCACATCTCGGAGGTCACCGAGCGCCCCGGCGACCAAACAGGAATGAGAATCAGTCTCAATCTCACGCAGGTCGAGGCCGAGCATCCGCGCGGCCTTGGCCACGGACGAATGGGCCTGATCAGAGCAGACCACAACCGAGCGGCCGGTGGCCTCGCGGGCGGCAATCAGGGCGGTCAGCGTCGAGGTCGAGGCGCTGTCCTCGATGTGCCCGTGCCAGTCAGCGGGCAGCCCGAGGAGCTTGGCCGTCCACTTAAGCACCACCCCCTCGAGCTCGGTCGCGGCCGGGGCCGTCCGCCATAGGATCGAAACCGAGTTCAGGGTCGCGGCCAGCAGCTCGGCGAGGATCCCCGCCTCGGAGGCGCTGGTGGCGAAGTAGGCGAAGTAGCGGGGGTGCTGCCAGTGGGTGACTCCGGGGAGCAGGATCTCGTCGAGGTCGCGCAGGACCGCGCCGAAGGGCTCGGGCTGTTCGGGCGCCGCCTCGGGCAGCCGCGCGGTGATGTCGCCGGGCGCCACCTGGGCCAGGACCGGCAACTCGCTGACGCGCTCCAGATAGCGGGCGGCCCATTCCAGCGCCGCCGCCCCATCGAGGCGCAGATCCGTCAAGCCGCGGCCACCGCCGGGAACTCGTAGGTGACCCCGGTCAGCTGCTCGGACACGGCCCAGAGCCGTTGCCAGATTTCCTCGTCATAGGCCTTGCCGGCGCCGCTGACCACGTGGGGGTGCCCGCGGGCCTCGCCGATGCCGTCGGGCCCGATGAAGGCGCCGCCGGGCAGATCGGGCACGGTGGCCGCGTACAACGTGGGGAGCGCGCCCTGCTCGGCGCTCTGGGCGAAGACCAGGTTTCCGAGCACCCCGAACCACTTCTCGTAGGCGCGGCTGGGTCCGGCGGTCTGGAGGTTGGTGGCCGAGTAGCCCGGGTGGGCGGCGAGACTGCGCAGGTCGCCGCCGGCGGCGCTCGCGCGGCGCTGGAGCTCGAAGCAGAAGATCAGGTTGGCCAGCTTGGACTGGCTGTAGGCGAGCCAGTTGTTGTAGCCGCGCTCGCGCTGGAGATCGTTGAACTTGATCTTCCCGAAGCGGTGGGCAAGGCTCGACAGGTTCACCACGCGGGCCTCCGAAGCCGCGCTGAGCCGGCCCAGCAGCCGCCCGGTGAGCGCGAAATGCCCGAGGTGGTTGGTCCCGAGCTGGCTCTCAAAGCCATCCGTGGTCAGCCGGCGCGGCGGGGCCATCACGCCGGCGTTGTTGACGAGCAGGTCGAGGCGGGCGTGCTGGGCAGCGAAGCGCTCGGCGAACGACTGAACCGAAGCCAGGTCCGAGAGGTCAAGCGCCTCCAGACGCGGCGGGGCGCCAGCGGGCGCGGCGAGGCGGACCTCGGCCAGCGCCCGCTCCCCCTTGTCGAGGTTGCGGCAGGCCAGGACCACGGTCGCGCCGGCTCGGGCCAGCTCGCGTGCGGTGACCAGACCGAGGCCGCTGTTGGCCCCGGTGACGACGGCCGTGCGACCGCTCTGATCGGGAATGTCCGTCGCTGTCCAACCGCTCATCCGCTCGTCTCCGTCCTGCGCTTGACCGACTCCGAATAGGCACCGGGGCGAAAGCGCAGGACCGGATCGTCGGAGCATTCGATCCCGTCGGTGACCCGCGAGGGATCGAACACGAGCACGTCGTCGCCCTGCTCGCGCTCGGTGTCAAGACCGGTCACGCGCAGTGCTCCCACGGTCACCCGGCGACGCCCTTTCGGCCACACGGCGCTCGGATCATCGGTGCGATCAAGGCCGGGAGCGGCGATCTGAATCTCGAGTGAGAACAGGACCGGACCGGTGGCCAGGCGTTGGGCGATCTCGCTCTGGAGATAGTCGGCGCCGAGACGTCTGGCCTCCCACGGCTTCAAGCGCGCCACGGCCGCCGCCGGCCGCAGGGTGTAGCGGACGAAGCGCTCGCCGCCCTCGGCGTCCTGCCAGCGGAAGGCGTGCAGGCCGTGATAGGGAATCGTCGCGTAGCTCCCCGGGGGCAGCAGCGTCGGAGCGACCCGGGGCAGCACCCTGATCGCCTCGGGGTGGCGGCGCAGGAAGAGCGGCAGCTTCCAGACCGCGGCCGGGCCGGCCGCCTGCGCCTGCACCAACTCGATGAAGCCCTCGGGCGTCCGGGTCGGAAAGCCGGGCGACGAGACGGCGACGATGTCGGTCCGCGACCCGTCGGGCAGGTAGAACTTGACCGCCAGCCCCCGGGGGTCGGGCGCCCAGTCGGGATGGCGAGGGTTGCCCGAGCCGTTGGAGAACCGGACGGTGACCGGCACCTCGGGTCCGCTCAGGTGAGCCGCCCGGGACCAGCCGGCGGCCTCGGCGGTGGGCGTGAACGTCCCGGTGGCCACGATCCCCTTCGCATGCAAGGCGCGAAAGCCCGCGTGGGCCCCGAACACCCGCGCGGTGGTGTCGATCGCCGCGGCCGGGGTCAGAGTCATCGTCAACGGACCCTATTGAACCCGGGCGAAGCCGATGCCCGCGGCCTGTAGGCGGGCGATCAGGGCATCGCCCATGGCCGCCGCGGACGTGACCTGACCGGCGCTGGGCGGCAGCTCGTCGCGAGCCAGGCAGAGCGCAGACTCGGCCAGCATCTTGGACGTCTCGCCGTATCCGGGGTCGCCCCCCGAGACCTCGGTCACCACCTGCTGGCCGCCGCCCTCGCCGAGAAAGCGAACCTTGAACCAGGCCTTCTCACGCTGCTCGGGGGTCGGACCCTCGCCGGGATCCTTGAGCTTGAGCAGGGCCTTGCGGGTGGGGGGCAGCGTGGCCAGGGTGACCAGCGCCCCGGCGCCGGCGATCATCCCGGCCGCCACCGGCAGATGCTTGGCCACGACGTAATGGCCATAGCTGAAGTCGGGCCCGTAGCGCGGCAGCGCGCGCGCCGAGTTCAGCACCACGAGCGGGTCGATCGTCGGCATCGGCACGACCCAGCCCCCGGCCGCCGGCTCCCGATGGGGCGGCTCGGTGAGCCCCCGCACGCGGCGGCCGGTCAAAACGGGCGCGCGCCGCTTGCGCTCACCGGCCACCTGCCGGCCCTGGCGCAGGCGGGCCATGATGGCGATGGCCGAGTGAAAGGTTCCCCCCGAGAAGGTCCCGCCGGCCCGGACGAAGCCCTGCACCTTCAGCGGCACACCCTCGGGCAGCTGCTGCACGGTGAACAGCGCCCCGAGATCGTGAGGGATCGAATCAAAGCCGCAGGAGTGCACGAGGCGAGCCCCGCTGCGAACCGCCTGCTCGTGATGGGCCAGCCACATCCGGTCCACGAACTCGGGCTCGCCGGTCAGGTCCACGTAATCGGTCCCGGCGGCCGCGCAGGCGGCGACCAGCGGCTCGCCGTAGTGGATGTAGGGCCCGACGGTCGTGATCACGACCTGGGTCGACTCGGCCATCGCCCGCAGTGAGGCGGGGTTACCGGCGTCGGCTTCGAGCAGCGCCAGCTCCGCCAGCCCCGGGTCGATCTCGGCCAGCCGAGCGCGGATCATCTCGAGCTTGCCCCGGTTGCGTCCGGCCAGGGCCCAGCGGGCCTCGGGGGCGTGGCGGGCAAGGTACTCGGCGGTCAGCCCGCCGGTGAACCCCGTCGCTCCGTAGACGACGATCTCATAGCTACGGTCAGTACGGTCAGCCATCCCCCACCTCCTGCGCCAGGCGCATCGCCGTCTCGAGGTCGACCCCGGCTCGGGCGGCCAGCCAGCAGGCGACCGGAGCGGCGATGCGCTCCGACGAGTGAGCGGCCTCGCCGGCCAGGTCGAGCACCGCGGTCAGCTCGGACTTGGTCGGCGCCGGGACGCCCAGCTTCTCGGCGTAGGCGGCGAGCCAGTCGGTGGCGTTCATCGCCCGCTCACCCTACCCGCATTGACAGAATGCGGCCCGGTGACCCGCCGCCGCCCCGCCGCGGTGGGCCCAGACCCCCAGAGATTCCCATTCCAGACAAGACAAGACAAGACAAGACAAGACAAGGCGGTACTAGATGAGTGTCCTCGACGGCAAGGTCGCGATCGTGACCGGATCGGCACGCGGAATCGGCCGGGCCACTGCGGAGCTGCTCTCCGAGCAGGGTGCCAAGGTCCTGATCAACGACCTCGACGGCGATGTCGCCGAGCAGACGGCGTCGGAGATCGCCGGCGACACGCTCGTCTTCGGCGGTGACCTGACCCAGGCGGGCGTCTGCGATCAGTTGGTCGAGAAGGTGATCGGTGAGTGGGGCCAGGTGGACATCCTGGTCAACAACGCCGGGTACACGCTCGACGCTCCGATCCACAAGATGAGCGACGAATGGTTTCAGCGCATGCTCGACATCCACACGATCGTCCCCTTTCGCATGTGCCGGGCGGTAGCGCCCCACATGCGCGAGCCGGCCAAGCGCGAGCGCGAGGCAGGCACCGAGGTGTTTCGCAAGATCGTCAACGTGTCCTCGATCTCGGGCACGATGGGCAACGCCGGGCAGGCCAACTACTCGGCCGGGAAATCAGGGGTAGTGGGCCTCACGAAGACGTTGGCCAAGGAGTGGGGGCAGTTCAAGATCAACGTCAACGCGGTCGCCTTCGGCTACATCGAGACCCGCCTGACCGCCTCCAAGGACGAGTCCAACACGATGGAGATCGGCGGTGAGAAGGTCCAGCTCGGGATCCCCGACCAACTGCGCGGCATGGCCCCGATGCTGATCCCGCTGGGACGGCCCGGGACGACCGCCGAGGCGGCCGGCCCGGTGTTCCTGCTCTGCACTCCGTGGGCCAACTACGTGCACGGTCAGGTGCTCACCATCACCGGCGGCCAGTTCGGCGGTATGACGAGCTGACGCTGATCATCGCCCACCGCGGAGCCTGGGACCAGGCGCCCCAGAACTCGCTGGCGGCGCTGGAGGCGGCGATCGCGCTCGGGTGCGACATGGTCGAGCTCGACGTCCGCAGTACCCGGGACCGGCGGCTGGTGGCGATTCACGACGCGCGGGTCGGGGCGGTGCCGGTCTGCGCCCTGACCCTGGCCGAGCTTCGTGAACGACTGGAGCCCGGGCAGGCGCCCGAGCTCGAGGCGATGATCGAGCTCGCCGCCGGACGGATCCGACTCGACGTCGAGCTCAAGGAGGAGGATCGGGTCGACGCGGTCCTCGCGGTCCTGCGCAGTCGGCTGGATCCGGCTCAGTACGTGGTGACCTCGTTTCTGGAATCGACGCTGGCCGCCGTCCGCACGCTCGCTCCGCAGACCCAGACCGGGGTGCTGATCCGGCCCGGGCGCCGGCCCCGCCGCCTGGAGGAGCGGCTCACGGCCGCCGGGATCAGCTTCCTCGCCCCCCACGCCGGCCTGGCCCGGGCCGGGCTGCTGGCCTGGGCCGCCCAGCGCGGGCTTGACTCCTACCTGTGGACGGTCAACGAGCCGCGGGCCTGGCGGACACTGCTCGCCGATCCGCGGGTTACGGCGCTGATCACCGATCGCCCGGCGGCCGCGCTCGAGGCCCGCAACGCCCAAGCGCAGCCCTAGCTGCGGCGGTCAGGCGACGACTCCGAGCATCACCACGCCGGCGATCACGATTCCGGCCCCCAGCCACTGCGCCCGCGTCGGGCGCTCGCCCAACAGAGTGACTCCCATCGCGATCGGCACGATCGCATACGGCGCCGAGGCGGCCGCGACGATCGCCGTGTCGGCGTGGCCCGCGCCGAGGTTGAAGCAGGCGTAGCCGCCCGTGTCCAGCAGGGCGAGCAGCATAATCAGCGCGGCCAGCCGTCGGTTGCGGCCGGGGGCTCGCGCCGTGTCCGGGGCAGGTTCCCCCCGGCCGCCGGCCACCAGCACGTGGCCGAGCACGAACCCGGCGGCGAAGCCGCGGGCCAGGAAGATCGGCGCCAGCCATCCGATCTGCGCGCGGTAATACGACACGCCAAAGACGAACCCGCCCAGCAACGCCATCGCCGCCAGCGCGAGCAGGAACCCGAGTGCCGTGCGACGCTCGAGCTTGGCCCGCGCGACCTCGCGGACGTCGGCCGAGGCAACCATCGCGCCAGCGATCGTCACCCCGATGGCCGCCCCCTGAAGGCCCGAGAGATGGTTGCCGGCGACCGTCACCGCGAGCAGGACGGTCACCGCCGCGTAGCCGGATATGACCGGACTGAGCACCGAGATCGGCCCGATCTCCAGCGCGCCGTAGAAGGCCAGGTACGAGACCCAGCCGACCGCCCCGACTCCGACCAACGTTGCGATCTGCGTACCGCTGACCGGGTCCAAGGCGTCGGTCGCGAGCACCAGCGCGGTGAGCGGGATCAACGCCGCGACGTGAAAGCCGAGCACGACCCGAAGCGCACCCAGATCGCGCGAGGCGACCGCCGCGAAGTAATCGGCCAGCCCCCACGCGAGCGCGGCGCCGAGGCCGAGAGCTACACCCACTTGGCCCGATCAGCCTTCAGGGCCGATCCACACCAGGCAGTGCGCCTGGCGGCGCAAGCGGCGAGCCGCGAGCCATAGCCACCAGCGCGGCGTGCGGCTCGGATCGGGGCCGAGCACCACGAGTCCCGCCCGGCGCTCTTCGATCAGCTCGATCAGGGCCGCCAGGGGGCGGCGGCTGGAGATCCGCAACAACTCGGTCTGGACACCCCGGGCCGCGGCCCGCCGCGCCGTCTCCCGGACCGCGTCGAGGTCCTCCTCGTGCGGGAGCGTCGCGTGCTCGCGGGCCAACATCAGCGTCGTCGGGTACGGCGGCAGGGTCAGCATGTTGGCGATGATCAGCCGCGCGTGGGTCTCCAGCGCGCTCTCGATCGCCACGCGTTCGGCGTTGGGATCAACTCGCACCGACAGCGTGGCCAGCACCACCGGACCGGGCGACGGCGATTCGCCGCGCTCGAGCCGATCGCCGCGGGAGCGGTGGGTGACGCCGGTCATCACGGTCGCCGCGAATCATCTCATGGTGGCCGCAATGTCCGTTGACCGTCCTTGTACAAACTGGTATAAAGCGCGCAGCACGCCGGGTAGCGAAGAGCACAATCGACTATGGGTGTCGCGGAGAACGAGGGAGGGATCAGCGTTGGCTACTGCCACGGTTGAGGAAGTCCAGCTTCTGAAGACGCTGCGCTGGTGGGACGGGTTCGTGATCGCCCTGGCCAACCCCGGCTTCCTGCTCGGGAGCCTGGGCTTTACGCTCGGGATCTTCGGAGTGATCGGTTCGATGATCCTGTGGGCCGCGTCGGCGGCGATCGGGATGCTCCAGGCCTGGATCTACTCCGAGCCGGCGACGATGTTCGGCCACCGCAGCGGCGGGATCGCGCTCTACGCCCACGAGGGCTGGCGCCGGCACACGACCTTGGTCGGACCGATAGCGGCGTTCGGCTATTGGATTGGCTGGTCGGTGGTCCTCTCGATCTTCGGCAAGATCATCGGCGACCTGGCGCAGGCGCAGTGGTGGCCGAAGTCGACCTGGGCGGTGACGATCTTCGCCAACCACCTCGGACTCGCCCACTTCATCGCGATCGGCGTGATCATCTTCGTCTGGGGCTTCAACATCTTCGGGCTGCGGCCCGCGGTCTGGTTCACCTACGTCTGCGCGGCGCTGCTGATGGTGCCGCTGGCGCTCTTCATCGTCGCTCCCTACATAACCGGCGACTGGCATTCCTCCAACGTCCACGCGACCTTCACCGGGCCCTGGAGCGGGGTCAAGCTGGCGCTCGTGTACATGTTCATCCTCGCCTGGTCGGCGTACGGGACCGAAGCGTGCGCGACGTTCGCGCCCGAGTACAAATCGGTCCGGGACACCCACCTGGCGTTGCGCAGCGCGGCGATGTTCATGCTCCTGGTCTGCCTGCTGCTCCCGCTCGGCCTTGGTGGCGTGACCGGGGCCGTCCCGGCGGCGACTGCCGAAGGTCAGTTCTACACCACGGCGATGGCCACGATCGTCGGCCACGGCGCGGCCAGCTTCTTCACGGTCTGCATCATCGCCAGCCTGCTCTTGTCGATGACCTCCTCGACCGCCGACGCCGGGCGCGCCCTGTACGGGATCTCGCGGGCCGGCATGACGATCAAGCAGTTCGGGGTGCTCAACCGGTTCCACGTTCCGGCCCGCGCGATGACCATGGATCTGGCCGTCAACATCCTGCTCGTGATCCTGATCAAGTCGAACCTCGCGATTCTGTACATGAGCAACATCGGCTACGTCCTCGCCCACGTGTTTGCGCTCAGCGGTTTCGTGCTGCTGCGCCGCGACCGTCCCAACTGGCCGCGGCCGATCAGGGTCGGCTCGGGCTGGGTGCCGATCGCGGTTTTCCTGTGCGGACTGAACGCCCTCTTCCTCGTGGTCGGCGCCCTGGCGCCGCACCTCAACGGCTACGGCAGCTGGCTCGACTTCGCGATCGGAGTCGGAGTGCTGCTCGGCTCGCTGCTCCTGTTCGCGTTCCGCCGCATCGTCCAGGACGGGGAGAGCATCCACATGCGCGAGGAAGTCCCGCTCATGCCCAGCGAGGCCGAACGCGCCGCGCTGACCGGAATCCCGGCGCCACCACCGGCGACCCCGGCGGTGGTGTGACGTGGCTGAGGAACCGACTCAAGACCTGCATCGGACCGCCTTTGATAAGGCCCAGCGAGACGCGGGGGCAACCTGGACCGACTGGGAGGGCTGGGCCTGGGCGGCCGATTTCGGCGACGCCGTGGCTGAGCACAACGCGACCCGGACGGCGTGCAGCCTGTGGGACGAGTCCCCGCTGCGCAAGTGGGATCTGCGCGGGCGCGATGCCGTCGCGCTGACTGACGCCCTGTTCACCAACGACATGGCGGGGCTCGAGATCGGGCAAGTCCGCTACGGCGCCCTCTGTGACGACCAGGGCAGGATGATTATGGACGGCACCGTCTTCCGCCTCGCCGACGACCACTGCCTGTCGATCACAAGCTACGACTCCGATCTGGCCTGGTTTGAGCAGGTCGCCTCCGACCGCGGGCTCGAGGTGCAGATCGAGGATCGCACGCCGCAGATGCCCCACCTGCAGATCCAGGGACCGAACGCCCGCCAGGTACTCGGGCCGATCACCGAAGGCGTCGATGTCGACGCGCTGCGCTACTTCCGCTTCGTCCACGAGGGCGTGCGCGTGGGCGGCGTCCCCGCTTGGGTGTCGCGCACGGGCTACTCCGGGGAGCTCGGCTTCGAGGTCTACTGCTCCGTTGATGACGCGCCCGACCTGTGGGACGCGGTGATGCGGGCGGGCCAGCCCCATGGCCTGCGGCCGATCGGCCTGTCCGCGATCGAGGTCCTGCGGATTGAGTCCGGCCTGCTGTTCCCCGACATCGACTACTTCCCCCACCAGACCGACCCCTACGAGGTCCGGCTCGATAACGTCATCAAGCTCGACAAGCCAGGCGACTTCGTGGGTCGCGACGCGCTGCGGGCGATCGCCGCCCAGGGCACACCGCGGCTGCTGACCACGCTGCGGATCGAGGGGGAGCAGCTGCCCGAGTACGGCGCCACCGTGACCAGCGACGGTCGCGAGGTCGGGATCGTGCGCAGCCCATGCCAGAGCCCGACCCTCGACATGCAGGTGATCGGGATGACCTCGCTCGATCGCGACCTGGTGCAGGACGGTCAGCGGGTCGAGGTCGCGGTCGGCGACGGCGTGGCCGGTGCCACGGTGGCGCCGTTCCCGATCTATGACACCGAGAAGAAGCGCCCGCGCAGCTGAGCGTAGGCCTCGGCGCCGGCCACGAACCACTCGAACACGGCCGCAAAGCGAGCGTCGATCCGGCACTCCTCCTGCAGCTCCCATTGCACGCCGAGCACCGGGCTGCCCTCCAGCTCGATCGCCTCGACCACGCCGTCCGGCGCGGTGGCCGTCGCGCGCAACCCGCACTCCAGGGCGGCGGCCCACGAGCGCGAGTTCGGACTCGTCGCGGCGGGGCTCGGTCGCCGCCAGCAGCGGGTCGGGCGCCTGCCCGGAGCGACCCGGGTCGATGTCGCGTCCGGGGCGAGCACCACCCCGGCCGGGGGCTCGAGCATGTCGGGCAGCGCCTCGGGGAGCTGGGCCAGCGTCACCGGGAGCGCGCCGGCGCTCAGCAGCGGGCGCTGGATGCCCACCCCTCGGTAGTCGCCGAAGTCGTGCAGGGTCGCCGAGACGCCGATCAGGACCCGGGCCCTCAGGCGCTTACCGGTTCGGTGGCTGGCACGATCGCCTCCTCGATCAACTCGGTCAGCTCGCGCAGTTCGATCTGCTCGGCGTGGCCCGAGGTCTTGATCGCGTCCTCGTACATGGTCACATCCTTGGGGCAGGAGACGACGAACAGGTCGACCTCGGGGAGGCTGACCGCTTCGCGGATCCGGTTCTCTGAGGGCCGCTCCTGGCCCGGCTGGTCGGTGATCCAGATTCGCCCCCCGCCCGCGCCGCAGCAGAACGAGTTGTCCCGGTTGCGCGGCATCTCGACCAGCGTGCAGCCCAGCAGCTCGAGGATCTTGCGCGGGGCGTCGTACTCACCCTGAAACCGCCCCAGATGGCACGGGTCGTGATAGGTCACCCGGTAGGAGAGGCGGTCGCCCACGGCCAGGCGACCGGCCTCGATCAGCTCCAGCAGCAGCGCCGTGTGGTGGATTACCGTCCAACTGCCACCCAGGTCGGGGTACTCATTGCGCAACGTGTTGAGCGAATGGGGGTCGCTGGTGACGATCCGCTGAAACTCGCAGCCGTCGATCGTGGCGATGTTCTGCTCGGCCAGGGACTCGAATAGACCCTCCTCGCCGACCCGCCGGACGTCGTTGCCCGAGTTGCGCTCGCCGTCGTAGAGGATGCCGAAGTCCACCCCGGCGCCGTGCAGCAGCCGCGCCAGCGCACGGGTCACCTGTTGGGACCGCGGATCGAACGAGGCGTAGTCCCCCACGAACCACAGCACGTCGACCGGCTGCTTGCGGGCATCGGGAACCTCGAAGTCCAGGTCTTTGGTCCAGCGGCCGCGCTTGCGCCGGTTCTCCCCGAACGAGTTGCCCGCTTTGTGGATCACCTGCAGGGTGGACTGCAGGTTGGCGTCGAGCTCTCCCTTTTCCACCAGGTGACGACGCAGCTGGTTGATGATCGGGGCCTGCTCGATCCCCACCGGGCAGATCTCGACGCAGGCGTTGCACTGCATGCACGACCACACGGTCTCGGCCCGCACGCCGTCGGGGCCAATCACGCTGGCCGTGAAGCCCGCGCCGTCCGCGCTGCCGTCGAGCAGCTGGCCGATCACGCCGCCGATCCCGGCCGGCCGCATGGCCGCGTTTGACTGCTCGCGCAACTCCAGAATCACGTCCCGGGGCGAGAGCGGGCGCCCGGTCGCGTTGGCTGGACACGCCTCGTGGCACTTGCCGCATTTGGTGCAGGCGTCGAGCTGGAGCAGGTGCAGCGGGCTGAAGTCGGCCAGGGCGCCGTAGCCGGCGGGCTCGTCGGAGCGCTCGGGCGCGATCGGTGCCAACCGCTTGCCGGCCAGCGGATCGCGCAGCGCCAGCGAGAAGAAGCTTGACAGCATGTGCGCGGCCTTGGTGTAGGGGATGCTGGCCACGAACGAGATCGCCAGCAGGCCATGAAACCACCACAGCCCGTGACGGAGCCCGGCCAGCGTGCCGTGGCCCACCCCGCCCAGCGCCTGGGCCACGACCCAACCCCCGAACTGGGTGGCGCCGTAGCCGGGATGGTCCATGGCGATCCGCACCCCCTCGAGCACGAAGCCGGTCAGCGCGATGACCAGCAGCGCGGTCACGAACCACCAGTCCCCGATCCGGTACACCCGGCGGTCGTACTGCGGATCGTCGGGGGCACGGTCGGGCCGGGAGTAGTCAAGCTTGGCGGGACGCGCGATCGCACGGCGGGCCATCATCACCAGGACGCCCGCGATCAGGGCCGTGCCGAGGAGGTTGAGCACCTCCTTGTAGACGAGATAGAAGTCGCCGTGGAAGTAGTCCCAGCCGAACACCGGTGAGGTGAAGTCAGTATCGAAGCCGAGGATCACCGTCCCGGCAAACAGGGTCAGAAAGCCGTAGAAGATGCCGCGGTGCGCCCAGCCCGCCGTCCGGTCACGACGCTCGATCGTCGCGTGGGAGAACAGCAGCCGCGCGCCCGTGCCCAGCCGCCGCGGCAGCTCGCGCCAGGGGCACGGCGGCCAGGGGCCGCCTTGGCCGCGACGGTACTTGACGATCGGCCGCAGGACGCCGTAGGCGAACACCGCCACCGAGGCCACGGCGAGCAGGTACCAGAGCACTTTTAGGACCGTGGCGAAGTGCCAGAAGACCGGCCGCGTCTTAGTGGCCGCGAGCAGGAGCGCCATGACGGCTAGCGGCTCACGGGTCCAGCAGCTGCTCGAGCTCGTCGGCGATCTCGAACAGGTCCGCCACCGCCCCGTAGTGCGCGACGCCGAAGATCGGCGCTTCCGGGTCGGTGTTGACCGCGATGATCGTCTCCGCCGTGCGCATCCCGGCCAGGTGCTGGACGGCACCGGAGATCCCCAGCGCCAGGTACACCCGCGGCTTGACCGTCTTGCCCGACTGACCGACCTGGCGCGCGCTCGGCATCCAGCCGGCGTCCACGAGCGGACGCGACGAGCTCAGCGTCGCGCCGAAGCGCTCGGCCAGAGCCTCAAAGCGCGGCAGCTCGTCCTTGTCGTCGACGCCGCGGCCGATCGACATCAAGAACGGCGCCTTGGTGATATCAACGTCGCCCTCCGGCGCCTCCTCAAAACCCAGGTGCTCGGTCGCGGCCACCCCGTCGAGGGCCAGCTCCACGGTCCGGCTCGCCGGCGACCCGCCACCCGCGGCCGCGGGCTCGAAGGTCCCCGGACGAAGCAGCAGCACCGTGCACGGCTGGCTCGGGAAGTCGAGCTCGAGGACCAACTTGTCGCCGTAGGCGCCGCGGCCGGCGACGGGACCATCAGCCCAGGAGAGCGAGGTGACATCGGAGGCAAAACCCAGCCCGCGCGTGGCGGCCACAGCCGGCGCGCAGCCGAGCGCGTCGATCGTATGACCGAGCAGGACCAATTCCGGGCGCTCGCTCTCGATCAGCTCTTCCAGCGCCCGCTGGGTCACGTGAGCCTCGAAATGCTGGTTGGGGGTGGCCACGAGCAGCAGCTCGTCCACCCCTTCGGCGGCCAGGGCCGACGCGAAGCGCTCGGGCTCGTGTTCGATCACTGCCACCAGCAGGCGGCCGCCGCAGGACGGCTTGATCTGACAAGCGGCGCTGATCAGCTCCAGCGAGACCTCCCGCAGCTCGCCGCGGCGGGCCTCGGCCACTACGAGGACGTCGCTCATCCGGCCGCGCTCATCCGCTCGCGGACGATCTCGGCGATTCGGCCGGCCAGCTGTTCAGGCGAGCCGTCGAGCATCTCGGCGCCACCGCCGCGCTCGGGCATCCTCAACTCCCGGCGCCGCGAGGCGCCCGCGGCGGCCAGGGCTCCCGGGTCGAGATCGAGCTGCTCGGGCGTGACCAGGACCAGCGGCTTTTCCCGCGCCCGCTTGATCGCCCGCAGGTTGGCGTACCGAGGCTCGTTGATCCCGGTCTGAATCGTGAGCAGCGCCGGGGTGCGCACGCGCAGGACCTCGACCAGTCCACCCTCGAGCTCGCGCTTGACGGTGGCGGTGGACTCCCCGGCCGCGTACTCCAGGTGCTTGACCACGGCCACGTGAGGCAGCTCGAGGTAGCCGGCCAGGGCCACCCCGGTCGCCCCGTTCACCGCATCCGAGGACTGCACGCCGCACAACACCAGGTCGGGTGCCTCGCGCGCGACCGCGGCGGCCAGCACGCGGGCGACCGCGAGCGGATCGAGATCCCGGCAGTCATCGCTCCAGACCCGGATCGCCCGATCGGCGCCCATGGCCAGGCAGCCGAGCAGCGCCTCCTCGGACGCCTCGTCGCCGACCGTGATCACCACCACCTCGGCGTCGTCGCCCTCGGCCTGCTCGCGCAGGACCAGCGCCGCCTCAAGCGAGAACGAGTCCCACTCGTTGAGCTCGGTCTGCAGGAAGTCAGGGTCGACCGCGGAGCCGTCCTGCAGCAGCTCGAAGTCGTCGTCGAGCGCGGCGACCTGCTTGACCGCAACGACCACCTTCATGCGGGTTTCACCCGCTCCGGACCAGTGCCCGTGCGATGGCTACCCCACATCTACGGTGTTGAGCAGCTGGGCGCGGTAGTCCTCGTTGCTGCTCTCGCCCCACAGACGCCGCTCGCGAATGAACGGAAGCGGCATCTCCGGATGCGGCGAGTCGATTTCGCGAGCCAGGCGATGGCCGTCGAAGACCGAGTCGACGATCATCCGCGGCGCCGAGGCATCACCGATCAGGTAGAGCGCCTCGATCCCCTCCTGCGCCAGCCGCGCGGGATCTGACTTGAGCTCGCGGTAGAGCTCGTCGTCGGAGATCCGAGCCGTGCACAGGACCACGGTGTCGACCTCGAATACCTCCTTATGGGCTGGGTTCCAGATGTTGTAGGCATGGCAGGCGCCCGGCTCGATCCGCTCGAGCATGGTGTAGGTGTGGATGCCGACGTTGAGCCGATGCAGGTCACGGTGGAGCATCGGGGCCTCGAGCGTGTACTCCATGTAGCCGGCGATGTCCCCGGCCTGCGTGACCAGCTGGACTTCGTGGCCCGCACCGGCCAGCTTCTGGGCGACCGAGGCGCCCATGAAGTAGCCCTCGTTCTCAAGCACGAGCACGCGCTTACCGATCGTCTTGGCCCCGGCGACCACCTGATCGGGGGTCAGCTGCCAGTCCAGCGCCGTGTCGGCGCCCGGAATCGGCTCGTGCGTGGCCGCGTTGAGCCCGTCGGTGGCGTAATGACAGCCGGTCGCGACGATCACGATCTCGGCGCCGTATTCCAGCACCTGCTCGGCGCTCAGACGCGAGCCCGGATGCACCTCGACGTTGGACAGCTTGTCGAGCTGGATCTGGCGGTAGTTGACGATCCGGCTCCACTCGCCTAGGCCGCGGGCGGTACCGCGGTGCAGGTTCTCCTTGCCGTCGGAATGCCCGAGCTTGGAGATCCAGTTCACGCTGCCGCCGATCTCCTTGGCGCCCTCGACCAGGTGTACGGCCGACATCTGGCGCTTGCCCAGGACCATCGCGCACTCCATTCCGGCCGGTCCGGCGCCGATCACCAGCACGCCCTTGTCCCGGTTGGAGGCCGGGTGGAACTTCTCCGGATGCCACCCGCGGCGGTACTCCTCGCCCGCGGTCGCGTTCTGGGTGCAGACCATCGGGGGTCCGCCGATCTCCCAGCGCGAGATGCACTGGTTGCAGCCGATGCACTCGCGGATGTCCTCGAGCCGGCCCTCGTCGATCTTCTGGGGCAGGAACGGGTCCGAGATCGAGGGTCGGGCGGCGCCGATGATGTCGTACTGGCCCGAGTTGATGATCGCGATCATCGTGTCGGGGTTGGTGATCCGCCCGACGCCGACCACGGCCTTGTCGGTGTGATTGCCGGCCTTGACCTGACCGGTGAACGGCTTCTCGTGGTTCTCCTCGAAGAACCGCGAGGGGCCGGCGTTCTGGCCCCACTCGGCGATGTCGCCGACCGTGAAGTCCCACAGGTCGACGAGGTCATTGCAATGCTCCACGAAGCGGATGCCGTCCTCGCCGACCTGGATCGACGACGGCCCGAGCAGGTGGTCGACCGCGAACCGGGAGGCGATCGCGCAGTCGTCGCCGACCGCCTCGCGGACCTTGTAGAGCGACTCGCGCCAGAAGCGGGCGCGGTTCTCAAACGAGCCGCCGTACTCGTCGGTGCGGCGGTTGTAGAACGGCGAGAGGAACTGAAACGGCAGGTAGGCGTGGGCGCCGTAGACGTAGATGATGTCGAAGCCGGCGTCGCGAGCGCGGAGGGCGGCGTCGACGTACATCTGCTGGACGGTCTCGATGTCGTCCTTGTCCATGTAGCGCGGGAAGATGTTGAGCTCGAAGTCCGAGGCGATCTGCGAAGGGCCGCGCGGCGTGGCCCGCGTCTCCATGCACGGGGCGTGAGGGCCGCCGTACCAGAGCTCGATGCCAGCCAGGGCGCCGTACTCGTGCAGGCGGTCGCACATCGCGGCCAGGTTGCGCACGTCGCCTTCATCCCAGATCCGAGCCGAGACCCGGGACGTGTCATCGGATTCCGGGTGAATCGAGCAGTATTCGGTGCAGCAGGCGCCCCAGCCGCCTTCGGCCTTGATACCGCGGTGGTAGGCCTGCATCCCCGGCTTCTCCGACCCCGCGCCGATGCAGTGAGGGACCTGGTAGAAGCGATTCTTCAGGGTCTTCGGTCCGATCTGGATCGGCTCAAAGAGGATGTCGTACTTCGGGTCGCGCGGCACGTTCTCTCCCTCCCGCTGAACAAATAGGTTCAGCCCGAAGTTCTACCGGATCTGCTCAGCGCTGTCCACCGGTCCGGCCCGTTTCCGGGGGCACTTTAGGACCCACGACTCGGTTGCGGACCCTTATCCGGCTCGATCTCCCACGTCGGCAGGTTGGCCAGCGCCTGGCGGTAGCGACGCTTGTACAGCGGCCGGAAGAACATCGACCAGGTCGTCGCGCCCAAGGCGACCACGATCAGGCCACCGAAGGCACGCCCGATGATGATGAAGGCGATCACGCAGACCAGGGCCAGAAAGCTGATCGCGATGGGCACCCGGCGGAAGCGCAGCTGCGTCCGGCGGATCTCGGCGTATTGCTCGATCGGAATCCGCGCCGTGTTCCAGGTCCGCCCGCATTGCTCACACGTCCAACGCTCTCCGTACCGCAGGTAGCTCTTCTCGCCGCACTCGCAGGTCAGCGTGATCGGCGGCCCGCGGCGGATCGCGCCGGGCAATGGAGGCGGGGCCGACGCGGCGGAGTCGCTCACGGCCACGAGATTACCGTCGCATCAGTGCGCCGGGGGCTCCCAGCCCTCGAGCACACTGCGCTGGTAGTCGGTCCCCACGGTCGGCGAGTCCTGGACCCACGGACCGAGCTCGGGCTGGGGGAACTTGCAGTGCTTACCTTTCAGCCCAATTCCGTAGGAGTTGCCCGACTGCAGGTGGCAGATCAGCACCTGGCGCGCGATCTCGTCCTCGCGCCCCGCGGGGACCGGGAAGTAGATCTTGATGAACGCGTTTGAGTAGCGGTCAAACACCGCCGGGACCCCGTCTTCGCTCAGCAGGGTCACGTCCTCGAGCCAGTTGAGGTCCGCTCCGGGGGTGGCGGCGTTGAGGTCGATCTCCTCCACCAGGCTCACGTCTTCCTGGTAGGGGAAGCGCCGCCCCGACAGATATTCGGCGTCGATCGAGACCACCTTCTCGGGCTCGGACAGAACACGCCTGACCTCAGTCATGGACGCGCCCCCCGTCCCCCACGCGCTGCTCGTCGGGCTCGAGATAGTCGATCGGGTTCTCGATGTGGCGCTCGAGCAGACGCTCGATCCGGGCCAGGGTGCGCTCCTCGGACACACCCGGGATGTAGTCGGTCCCGGCCAGAGGGACCCGGGCCATCGCCGACGCCTCCACGGTCAGCGCGCACAGATCCTCGGGCTCGAGACTGTGCACGTCGGTCTTCCCGCACGCCCGAGCCAGCATCTGGCACTCGAGGGTCAGCGTGTGCAGGAAGTTATAGACCCGGTCGGCGGCCTCGTCGACCACCAGCCGCCGGCGCAGCTCGGGGTCCTGGGTAGTGATCCCGACCGGGCAGCGCCCGGTGTGACAGTGGTAGCACTGCCCCGCGGGCACGCCGATCGTCCCCTCGTAGTCGGTGACCCCGGGGATCTCCTTATTGCAGTTGAGCGCCATCAGGGCCGAATGGCCGATCGCGATCGCGTCGGCGCCCAGGGCCAGGCACTTGGCCACGTCGCCGCCGTTGCGGATCCCCCCGGCCACCACGAGGTCGATCTCATCGACCAGCCCCACGTCCTCCAGCGCGCGGCGGGCTTCCGGGATCGCCGCCATCAGCGGGATCCCAGTCTCCTCGGCGGCGGTGTGGGGGCCGGCGCCGGTCCCGCCCTCGGCGCCGTCGAGGTAAATGACATCCGGGCCGCACTTGGCGGCCATCCGCACGTCGTCGTAGACCCGCGCCGCCCCCAGCTTGAGCTGGATCGGGATCTCGTAGTTGGTCGCTTCCCGGACCTCCTGGATCTTCAAGGACAGGTCGTCGGGACCGAGCCAGTCGGGATGGCGGGCGGGCGAGCGTTGGTCGATTCCGGCCGGCAGCGAGCGCATCTCGGCCACCTGCTCGGTCACCTTCTGACCCATCAGGTGGCCGCCCAGACCAACCTTGCAGCCCTGACCGATGAAGAATTCACAGGCGTCGGCGAGCATCAGGTGGTGGGGGTTGAAGCCGTAGCGGCTCTGGATCACCTGGTAGTACCACTTGGTCGAAAGCTCGCGCTCGGGCGGGATCATCCCGCCCTCGCCCGAACAGGTCGCGGTCCCGGCCATCGAAGCGCCCTTGGCCAGCGCCATCTTGGCCTCCAGCGACAGCGCGCCGAATGACATCCCGGTGATGTAGATCGGGATGTCGAGCTCGATCGGCTTGGCGGCGAAGCGGCCGCCGAGCACGGTCTTGGTCTCGCACTTCTCGCGGTAGCCCTCGATCACGAAGCGCGTCAGGGTGCCGGGCATGAACATCAGCTCGTCCCAGTGGGGGATCTTCTTGAACATCGAGAAACCGCGCATCCGGTAGCGGCCCAGCTCGGACTTGACGTGAATGTCGTCGATCACCTCGGGGGTGAAGATCCGGGAGTGCCCGAGGACGTTGCGGGCGCTCGGTGCGTTCTCGTCGGCAGTGGGCATTCGCGGACCTCCTAGAGGACGAGCTTGCGCTCGGACGGTTCGAGCGCGTCGTAGTTGTAGAGCTTCTTGCCGCACACGAACTTGGTGAAGGTCGGCGGGGAACCGAGTCCGTAGATCGAGAACTTGCGCTCGATCAGCTCCGTGTCCGCGTCGGTCCACTCCCCTTCCACACAGTCGACGCCCAGGGACTTGACGCGGCCGGCAACGTAGATCTCGCCGTCGTACATCGAGTCGCCCAGCCCCGGCCCGACGTCGCCGCACAGGATCTGGCGCCCGCGCTGCATCATGAAACCGGTCATCGAGCCGGCTTCACCGAGCGCGATGATCGTCCCGCCCTTCTGATCGATGCCGGTCCGGGCCCCGACCCGGCCCTTGATCACCAGGTCGCCGCCGCGGATCGCGGCCCCGGTGAGCGAGCCGGCGTTGGAGTCGATCACGACAACTCCGGACATCATGTTCTCGCACGCCGACCACCCGACCCGGCCAGCGATGTGGACCTCGGGCCCATCGATCATCCCGAGGGCGAAGTAGCCGAGGCTCCCCTCGAAGTTCAGCCGGCAGCGGGTCAGCAGCCCCGCGCCCAGGGAATGGCGCGCCCCCGGATTGGCGACCGTCACCTCGCGCACGCCCTGCTCGTAGAGCAGCCAGCGCAGCTCGAGGTTGATCTGTCGAGTGGTCAGCTCGCGGGCGTCGAATCGAGCGCTGGCGCCGTCGATCTCCGCAACCCGGGGGACTCGAGCGTCGAGCTCGACCAGCCCGCGGGCATCAAAGCGGGGCTGGGTGGGCAGGGTCGGGCTCTCCGTGGTCACCGGGTCCATACCATCACCGTGCTCTCGTAGGGGTCATAGGTCTCGATCTCGCGGTCGATTACAGCGCGAATCGCCATCTCCTCGGAGGCCAGGGCGACCATGTCGTCGCCCTCGTAGAGGACCAGCGGCTTGGCGGCCAGCTCGTCCTTGGCGACGCCCAGCGCGTCCTCGGTGACGCAGACGTAGGTGAAGACGCCGTCGAGGTCCTCGAGGCTGTGATGCATCGCGTCCTGGAGCGAGTCACCGCCGGCCATCCGGTCGGCCAGGTAGACGGCGATGATCTCCGAATCGCACATCGAGGCGAAACGGTGGCCCCGGGCCTCGAGCCGTCGGCGCCACTGGTGGTAATTGGTCAGCTGGCCGTTGTGAACGACGGCGACGTCAGAGAACGGGTACGCCCAGTAGGGATGCGCGTTGGCGATGTCAACGTCGGACTCGGTGGCCATGCGGACGTGGCCGATCCCGTGCGAGCCGCGGTAACCGTCGAGCTCGTAGGCGTCCGAGACCGTCCGCGCGTCGCCGAGGTCCTTGATGATCTCGAGCGAATGGCCGAGGGACAGCACCTCGGTGTGCGCCACCGACTCGACGTGGTCAGCGAGCGTCTTGAGGTCGCCGGCGTAGGCGACCGTGGCCGTGAAGGTGTAGTCGTTGGCGTCCTCGGTGCTCTTGATCTGCGCCCCCGCCGCCCGCAGCCGCGCCTGCACCTCGTGCCGGCGGCGCGCGACGTCACCGGCGAAGTCCAGATCGCGGGCCGCGGTCGATTCGGCCAGGTTGATGCGCACGGTCAGCTCCTCGGTGGGAGCATGGTAGAGCGCAAACCCGGTCGAGTCCGGTCCCCGGTGCTTCATCGACTGCAACATGTTGGTCATGTCCCGGCCGATTTGGTGGGGTGGGTGGGATCCGTTTCCACTTCCGTTGCGGTAGATGATTCCGGCGATTCCGCACATGCTCGTTCTCCTTTACGGCCGCGCCGTTAGGGCAGCACCTCGAGGTACTCGTTGCGTTCCCAGTCGGTCACGGCGGCGAGGTAGCGCTCCCATTCATCCCGCTTGTAATGGTTAAAGACCTTGTAGAGGCGGCCCGGCATCGCGCTGCGGATGACCTCGTCGGCGGCCAGCGCCTCGAGCGCGGCGCCGAGGCTGTCGGGCACCTTTTCGATCTTCGCACCCTGCTGGAGCAGGTCATAGGTGTTGCCCTGCTGGGGCGGTCCCGGGTCAAGCTCGCGACGGACGCCGTCCAGACCGGCCCGCAGGAGCGTCGCGACGGTCAGGTACGGGTTGCAGGATGAGTCCACGCCCCGGTACTCAAACCGGCCGCCGGAGGCGACACGGACGGTCGTGGTGCGGTTCTGCCAGCCCCAGTTCTTGTAGATCGGGGCCCAGAAGCCGGTGTCCCACATGCGGCAGTAGGAGTTCACGGTCGGGTTGCCGACGCACATCAGGGCGGGGAAGTGCTCGAGCATGCCGCCCAGGAAGTGGCGCGCGAACTGCGAGAGCTGGGCCGGACCCTCGGGGTCGTGAAAGACGTTGTGGCCGTCGGCGTCCATCAGCGTGAAGTGGTGATGGTGGCCGTTGGCCGATACGCCGGTGAACGGCTTGGGCATGAACGAGGCCAGCAGGTCGTGCTTGCGGGCCACGGCCGCGCACACCTGACGGTAGGTGGTGATGTTGTCCGCCGTGCGGAGCGGGCGATCGAAGCGGAAATTGAGCTCGAGCTGACCGGGGGCGTCCTCGTGGTCGCCGTAGCTCATGTCGAGCCCGAGCGCCTGTCCATACTCGACCACGTCGAGCAGCACCGGGCGAAGCTCTTCGAACTGGTGGATGTGGTAGCAGTAGGGCTTGGTCACGCCCTCGGGCGCCTGACCCGGCTCGGGTCGCTTGAGCCACATCATCTCGGGCTCGATCCCAATCAGAAACTGGTACCCGAGCTCCTGCTCGAACTCGTGGGCGACCGCCTTGAGGTTCTGACGCGGGTCGGCGTCCAGCAGGTCGCCGGTCTCGGTGTCATAGCAGTCGCAATACACGCGCGCGACCCGGCTGTCCCACGGCAGCACCGCGAACGTATCCAGGTCGGCGACGGCGGCCAGCTCTGATTCCTCGGGGCCGAAGCCGATGTAGTCGCCGTAGCGGTCGGTGAACAGGTTCGCGGTCGCGCCGTAGACGAGCTGGTAGCCCTTCTCGGCCACGTGGGCAAAGAAGGTGGAGACGACGCCCTTGCCCATCACCCGTCCGGTGATCGAGACCTGCTGAAAGAAGACGTACTTGATCCCCTCGGCCTCGATTCGCCGGGTCAGCTCCTCGATCCGAGCCGCGCGGCCGGGCGCGTTTCGGGCTTGCTCGAGCGTCGCCGGGGCCGGCTCGATCCGTGGCGAGGAGAGCACCGTCTCGACGCTGCCACCGAACACAGCCTTGTCGTGCCCAGCTGTCTCCATCCCCACTCCTCGCCTCGCCAGCTTGACTGGACAAATTGGTACACGTGGCGTTATACCAAGCGCCCGCTACGACCGCAAGCGGCGAACTTGACGGTCGCAGCCAGCAGCGCTAAACTGTTGCGTTATTCCCAATTGTATTGCGCTATCGGCAATATCTCAGGAGCGCCCGTCCGTGACCGAACGTCTCCCCGCCTCCGTTCCCACCCTCGTCATCGGCGCCGGCGTCCACGGCCTCTCGACCGCCTGGCACCTGGCCCGCGCCGGTGAGCGAGTGCTCGTGCTCGACAAGACCGACGTGGCGGCCGGCGCCTCCGGAATCGCCTGCGGGATCGTGCGCAACAACTACTACCAGCCGGCCATGCAGGAGCTGATGGCGGCCTGCGTCGAAGTCTGGGAATCCGAGGCGCAGGCCCTGCACTACCACCCCGCCGGCTACATCGCCCTCGGGCCGGCCGCGCAGGAGGGTGACCTGGCGGAGGTATTCGCCCGCCACCAGCGGATCGGATACCCCTCAGAGCTGTACGTCGGCGAGGACGAGGTCGCCGGCCACATGCGCTCGCTGTATGACGACTGGCGCGCGCCCGGGCTCAGTGTGTGCCTGCACGAGCAGGCCGGGGGCTACGCCTTCAACCGCGAGTCGATGCTCGGGCTCGCCGACCTCGCCCGCGGCGCCGGGGCCCAGATCGAGACCGGAATCGAGGTGACCGGCTTTTGCACCGACGGGGCCGGGGCGGTGCAGCGGGTCAGCACCAGCGCCGGTGAGATCGCCGTAGATCAGGTGGTGGTCGCAGTCGGTCCGTGGATCGCCTCGCTGTGGGCGATGCTCGGGCTGCCCGACCGCCTCGATGTCCGCCAGCCCGACGGCCGCGTGGTCCCCGATCAGCCGATGTGGACCTACTGGTACCTGCAGGAGGGCGAGGTCGACTTCGCACCCGGGATCTTCGTGACCAACGACGGCCACTCCTCGCCGGTGCTGCACGTCGACTCAGATCAGCCGCTGCACGCCGACGATGGCGAGCTGATCACCAGCGAGCCCTGGGGGGTGTACTTCAAGCCCGACCGCGACAGCGTCCAAGGCGGTGCGCAGCCGCTCAAGCTGGGGCACACCTTCACGGTTGACCCCTACCCGACCGGGACGGTGGACGACGAGTTCCCCGGGCTGTGGTCGGCCTCGCTGTCGCATTGCCTGAAGCGGTTCGAGGGCGCCCGCGGGCGCTACCGGCAGGCCCGCTCGGGCGGCGTCGGCGCGTTCACGGTCGACAACTTCCCCGTGTTTGACCACATGCGGCCCAACGTGTTCGTGGCCGCTGACTCTAACCACGGCTACAAGATGATCGCGGTCGGTCGCGAGATCGCCCGGGTCCTGGGCGGCGAGCACTCGTCGCTGCTGCACCCGTTTCGCTACGAGCGCTTCGCCAGCGGCGATCTGCATCCCGTCTCACACAGCCCCTACCCCTGGAGCTAGCTGCTAGCCCGGCCCCCCGGTCCCGCCCAGCGCCCGGCTGAGCTCAGCGGCGGCGTCGAGCAGAGGCTGACGGAGGGCCTTGCGGGTCGCCGAGGGCAGGCGCGAAGCCGGGCCCTGGATGCCGAGGATCGCGGCCAGCGCGCCGCCGTGACCGAACACCGGGGCGGCGAGGGCGCCGAGGTCGGGCTCGCGCTCCCCGACCGCCTCGGCCCAGCCCTGTTCGCGGACGCTCGCGAGCTCGGCCGCCAGCGCGGCCGGATCGACGATCGTGCGTTCCGTGTAGGCAGTCAGCGGCCCGCCCGATGCGCGCGGGGCTCCGGACCCGTCGAAGGCCAGCATCACCTTGCCGGCCGCGGTCGCGTGCGGGACGCTCGGGCGCCCGACGCGGGCCATGCTGACCACGCTGGAAGCCGAGGGCACGAAGTCGACCGTGATCGCCTCGCCGTCGCCGGGGACCGACAGCGTCGCCGTCTCACCGGTTTCGGTCACCAGCGCGGCGAGCAGCGGCCGGGCCCGCCCCCGCAGGTCGAGCTGGGTCAGCACCCGATCTGAGAGCGCGACCAGCTTGAGGCCGAGGCGGTAGGGACCGCCGGGTGACCGCTCGACCAGCCGCCCCTGCTCGAGGGTGGCGAGCAGACGCGACGCCGTGCTGGCGTTGACGCCGATCTGGCGGGCGAGTTCGTTGACCCCGAGTCCCGCCTCGCTGACGCCGAGCGCATCGAGCAGCGCGATCGCGCGAGCCACCGAGCCCACGGGCCGGCGCGGGGCCGGGCGGTCACCGCCTTGCATCCCCGCGCCTCAGCGGCCGCGAGCCGTTGCCCGAGCCCCGAGCGCTTCGCTTGCCGACGATACGGGCGGGGGTGGGCGAATCGAGCGACCGCATCACCATCACCTCGAGCCCGCCGGGGGCGAAGAGATCACGGGAGTAGGCCACGCGCTCGTCGCGGCCGGCGAAGATCAGCTCCTCGAGCTCGAGGCCCGCGGTCGTGCGGCGAACCTCGAGTCGCTTCCCGGCTCGGTCCCGCGGAGTCAGGAGCGCCGGCATGACCCGCGTCCGCGCGTAGGCGATCGGGATCCCGGCGGTGATCAATACGTCGAGCATCATCTCCCCGCGCTCCACGGCGGCGCGCAGCAACTCCTCGGAAGGGAGCTGGATCGCCGGGTGTACGACATCGAACATCACCGCCACCGGGGCGCCATCGGCGAGCAGGGTGCGCGCCACCGTCGTGGCCCGGGCGTCGGGCTCGAGGCCCAGCGCAGCGCCCGCCTCGCTGCCCACGGCACGCTGCTGCACCTTGATGCCGGTGGCCGCGAGCACGACCCCGCGGCGCCGAGCCACCGACGAGTACGGCTCCAGCCGCTCGAGCCGCTCGTCAAAGGCAGCCGGCACGGACAACCGTCCGACGAACGTCCCGCTCCCCTGGCGGCGGACGATCTCACCGCTCTCCTCCAGCCGCTGCAGCGCGCTGCGCAGCGTGCCGCGCGAGACCCCGAGCATGGCCGCGACCTCGTGCTCGGGGGGCAGCCGGTCACCGGGCCGGTAGCGCCCCGGGGCCAGCCAGTTGCGCAGCGCGCGCTCGGCCCCATCGACGAGTGACGGCCGCCCGGCGGCTGGGGGCTCCGGCCGTTCGACGATCCCGTGCCCTTTTGACGATCCCGTTGGCATCTGGTTCAGCGACTCCTACTACTCAGCACGTCGCCGCAATCGTATTCGCGGACGCGGCGTCCGCGCCAGCCCTCAGGAAGGCTGGCTGCGGTCCCGGCCCGGATCGCGTTCGCGCGGCTGCACGTGCTCGTACCCGAACCGCCCCTTCACGCACAGGTTGCCGAGCGTCACGTCGTGGTCGGCGGGGGATGACACCTTGACGATGCGCTCGTCCTGCACCTGCAGGGTGAGACTGCAGCCGACCCCGCAGAAGGCGCAGATCGTCTCGGTCTGGGTCTGGCGCGACTCGTCCCATTCGCCCGCCTGGCGCAGCTCGTACTCCGAGACGGGCATCAGCGCACCGGTCGGGCAGACGCCGATGCAGTTGCCGCAGTAGACGCAGGCTGACTCGGGCAGCGGGTTGGCGTACTCGGTCGAGATGTGGGCATCAAAGCCCCGGCCGGCGACGGTGATCGCGAACGTGTTCTGGTGCTGCTCGCCGCAGGCGTCGACGCACTTGTAACAGAGCACACACTTGGAGTAATCGCGCATGTAGAGCTCGTTGTCGATCTCCGGGGGCCCGGCCACGGTGGCTGCGGTCTGGCCGTCGGGGACTCGGTGGCGGCCGGCCTGCTGGTGGCCGCGCTGGGGGTCGGGGGGGGCCGGGGGCCCGTAGCGCTCGGGGGCCGCCTGGTAGCGCTCGAGGTAGACCTCGATTCCCGGCGTGGTCGACAGGTCGACCGACGAAGCCAGCAGCTCGAGCACCATCCGGCGGTTCAGTCGCACGCGCTCGGAGTCGGTCTCAATCTCCATGCCCGGCTCGGCGCGACGTGAGCACGCCGGGACCAGCGTACGGGCGCCCTGGAGCTCGACCATGCACACCCGGCAGGCATTGGCGGGGGTCAGGGTCGCGCCCCAGCACAGCGTCGGGGTGTCGATCTCCAGCGCCCGGCAGGCATCGAGCAGGGTCGCGCCCTCGCGCACCGTCACCCCGCGCCCGTCGACCTTGAGCTCGATCGTCCGTTGGCTCATGTTGTGCTCCGTCCGTTGAAGACTCCCAGGGTCTCGATCGCCGAGGCCACCGCGTTGGGCGCGGTCTGGCCCAGGCCGCAGATCGAGGAATCGCGCAGGCAGACCGCCAGCTCGTTGAGCAGCGCCAGCTCGTCGGCGACGCTGCCGCGGGGACGTCCGCTGCTCAACCGCGCCAGCGCCTCCTCCTGGCGGACGGCACCAACCCGGCAGGGGGTGCACTGGCCGCAGGACTCGTCGCGGAAGAAGGCGGCGATCCGGACCAGGATCGCGGGGATGTCGGCGCTCTCGTCGTAGGCGATCACCACCCCCGACCCGAGCGTCGCCCCGGCTTCGCGGGCCCCCTCCATGGTGAGCGGCAGATCGAGCTGGTCGGGGCCGACGAAGGCGCCGGCCGCGCCCCCGAGCAGCACCGCCTGCAGGGCCCGCCCGCCGGGCACGCCCCCGGCCCGCTGCAGCAGCTCGCCGAGCGTGGTCCCGAACTCAACCTCGTAGACGCCGGGGGTGGCGACGTGGCCCGAGACGCAGAAGAGCTTGGTGCCGGTGGACTTCTCGGTCCCGATCCGCGCGAAGGCGGGGCCTCCCTCGAGCAGCAGCGGCAGCACGTTGTAGAGCGTCTCGACGTTGTTGACCAGGGTCGGCTTGCCGAACAGGCCCACCTCGACCGGGAAGGGCGGCTTGGCCCGGGGCTCGCCCCGGTAACCCTCGATCGAGTTGAAGATCGCCGTCTCCTCCCCGCAGATGTAGGCCCCGGCGCCGCTGCGGATCTCGATCTCGAAGGCGAAGCCGTGATCGAGGATGTCAGGGCCGAGGTAGCCGTGGTGGCGGGCGACCTCGATCGCGTGGCGGAGCCGCTCGTGCGCGACCGGGTACTCGCCGCGCAGATACAGGTAGCCACGCTCACAGCCGGTCGCGTAGGCGGCGATCGTCATCGTCTCGATCATCGCGAAGGGATCGCCCTCGAGCAGCTGCCGGTCCTTGAACGTGCCCGGCTCGGACTCGTCCGCGTTGCAGATCAGATAGTGCGGGCGCACCGGCTGCTGGGCGACGGCCTCCCACTTGACCCCGGTCGGGAAGGCCGCCCCGCCCCGCCCCATAAGCCTGGAATCCTTGAGCTCGCGGATCACCGCTTGGGGTCCCATCTCGACCGCGCGCCGCAGCGCCTCAAAGCCGCCCGCCGCTCGGTAGTCGTGGAGGCTGGTCGGATCGACGACGCCGATCCGCCCCATCAGCCGCAGGCCGGCCTCGCCGCGCTGACGCACGGGGGCATCGGCCAGGTTCTCCGCCGGCGCTCCGCGCAGGACGGCCAGCGCGTGCTCGGAGCCGATCTCGCCCAGGACCCGCTCGATCGGATCTTCTCCGGTCACCGTGAGCATCGCCGCCGGGCCGCGGTCGCACTGGCCCAGGCACGGGCTGCGCAGCCAGGCGGCCCCGTCGCGCTCGGTTTCCTCGGGTCCGAACTGCTCCTCGAGCGCGGCGATCAAGGCGTCTGAGCCCACGCACTTGCAGGCGATGTCCTCGCATACGTGGAGTACCCGACCCGGCCGCGGGTTGACCGAGAGCAGCCCGTAGAAGGTGGCCACCCCGAAGGCATCGGCGGGCGGCACGGTCAGGCGCTCGCAGACGTAATTCAGGGCGCCGTGACTGATCCAGCCACACCGGGCCTGGACCGCCTGCAGCGCGGGCAGGAGCCGGTGACGCTGGTCGCGGGCGTCGTGGCCGCCCCGAGCCATGTGGCCGTCGACGAGCTCGTCGTGCCGCCCCCCCACCCAGCCGGTGGCCGGCGGCCCGAGCAGTGCGTCGACGGCGTCGCGTTCGGCCTCGCTGGCCTGCGCGACGAGCAGCCGCAGATCCATCAGGCGAGAACCTTCTCGACGCGAATCGCGGCCGCCTTGAACTCGGCCGTGCCCGACTTGGGATCGGTGGCATCGATGGTCAGGATGTTGGTCTCGACCTGCTCGGGGAAGTGGAAGGTCATGAAGGCCAGCCCCCGCCGCAGCGAGCGGTCGATCCGCACCGGCGCGGTCACCGACCCGCGCCGCGAGTGGATGCGGGCGCTATCGCCGGTGGCCAGATCGAGTTCGGCGCCGTCCTCGGGAGACAGGTCGAGACTCTCTCCGCGGTGCAGCGGCGAACGGTAGAGCCCCGACTGGGCGCCGGTGTTGTAGGACTCCAGGCGGCGCCCGGTGGTCAGGCGGATCGGGTACTCGGGGTCGAGCGCCTCCACCGGCGGACTGTGCGGGGTGACGCTGAAGGGCGCCGGCGGTCCCTCGATCGGGTCCTGCCAGAGCCGCCCGTGGAGGAACTGGGCGCCCGGATCGTCCTCGCTGGTGCATGGCCACTGGAGGCCGCGGTGCTCGGCCAGCCGCGCGTAGGTCATGCCCGCGTGCATCGGGCTCAGCGACCGCAGCTCGTCCCAGATGCGCTCGGCCTCGGGCTCATACCAGCCTTCGGCGCCCAGGCGCCGGGCCAGCTCGGTCAGGATCCAGGTGTCCTCGCGAGCGTCACCGGGGGGGTCCAGCGCCTTGCGGACCAGCTGGACCCGCCGCTCGGAGTTGGTCACGCTGCCACTGGACTCGACCCACGCCGCCGACCCGGGCAGCACCACGTCGGCCAGCTGCGCGGTCTTGGTCAGGTACAGGTCCTGGACGACCAGGCAGTCCAGTCCCGCGAGCAGCTTGCGGGCCTTGATCTGATCGGCCTCGGACTGGGCCGGATTCTCGCCGATCACGTACAGGGTGCGCAGCTCGCCGCGCTCCATGGCGTCGAACATCTGGGTCAGGTGCCAGCCGGCGTGGGGGTCGATCTCCACCCCCCAGGCGGCGTTGTAGCGCTCGCGGGCGTCGGTGTCTGACTCGACGTCCTGGAAGCCGGCCAGCTTGTTGGGGATCGCCCCCATGTCGCCGCCGCCCTGGACGTTGTTCTGGCCGCGCAGCGGGTTCAGGCCCGAGCCGTACTTGCCCACGTGGCCGGTGAGCAGGGCCAGGTTGATCAGGGCCAGCACGTTGTCGACGGCGTTGTGGTGCTCGGTGATCCCCAGCGTCCAGCAGACGATCGCGCGGTCGGCGCGACCATAGGCGTGCGCGAGCTCGCGGATCGCCTCAGCGGGCACGCCCGTGAGCCGCTCGCCTTCGGCCAGCGTGAAGGGCTCTACGGCGCGCCGAAATTCCTCATAACCGATGGTCGCGCGCTCGATGAAGGGCCGGTCGATCAGGTCGGCCGCGATCAGCTCGCGCCCGACGGCGCAGGCCAGCGGGATGTCGGTGCCGACGTCGATGCCCAGCCACAGGTCAGCCCAGCGGGCCGACGCCGTCCGGCGCGGATCGACGACGACGAGCTTGGCGCCACGGTGGACCGCTTTGAGCATATGGTGAAAGAAGATCGGGTGCGTCTCGCGGGCGTTCGAGCCCCAGAGCACGATCAGATCGGTCTCCTCCACCTCTTTGTAGGACGACGTTCCGCCGCCCGCACCGAAGACCGTCGCCAGACCGACGACGCTAGGAGCGTGTCAAGTTCGGTTACAGGAATCGATGTTGTTGGAGCCCATCACCTGGCGCGCGAATTTGCCGGCCAGGAAGTTCATCTCGTTGGTCGCCTTCGAGCACGAGAACATCCCGAACGAGCGCCGCGGGTCAGACTCGGCGCGGGCGCGCTGCAAACCGGCGGCGACACGCTCCAGCGCCTCCGCCCAGGACGCGGGCTCAAGCTCACCGTTACGACGAATGAGCGGAGTGGTCAGTCGGGTGCGAGCACGCATGGTCTCTCCTCTTTGCCTTCGGTTTCCGCAGGATTCAATTTACACCGCACTCCCGGTGGGTACGACGGCGGACAGGGCCTGGCTGCGCGCCACCGCGGCGCGGCGGGCCAGGTCCCCGGCGGCGCGGCGGCGTTCGTCCTCGTCGTCGGCGCCGTCGAGGTTGAGCTCGACGAGCGCGACGGCCGAGCGGCAGGCCGCCTCGGCGATCAGGACCGCGGTGACCGCATCCCCGGTCAGATGGGGGTTGCCGTGTCGGGCCAGCTGCGCTCCGAGCGCGGCCAGCTCGGCGGCGGCGCCCGCGATCTCAAGCGGCGGCTGTGCGGCCTCAGAACGCGCGGCCGCGATCCGCGCGGCGCGCGACGCGTCCTCGCCGGGCAGCGCGAAGGCCTCGAGCACCGGCGCGTAGGCCCGCAGTTCGCGATCGCCCAGCTCCAGCGCGTGGCCGCGCAGCACGGCGGCCCGCCGGGCGGTCGCCTCGGACTCGGAGGCGAGATCGAACGCGGCCGCCATCTGGACCAGCGCGGCGGCCAGCGCGCAGGCGGTGGCGGCGGCGCTGCCGCCCCCGGGCGCCGCCGTCCGGGCGGCGAAGCGCTCGAGCAGCTCGGTCAGCGGCAGCTCGGTCAGCGGCAGCTCGGTCAGGCCGGGTGTCTCGCCCGCGGTCATCTAGAACAGCCCGACCGTCCGGCCCTCGGCGTCGATGTCGATGTTGAGCGCGGCGGGCGTCTTGCCCAGCCCCGGCATCTGGGTGATGTCGCCGCACAGCGGCACCAGCCACCCGGCGCCCGTGTAGGCGCGGATGTCGCGCACCGGGAGGGTGAAGTTCTCGGGCGCGTTGAGCAGCTGCGGGTCAGACGACAGTGACAGATGCGTCTTGGCCATGCAGACTGGGAAGTGACCCAGGCCCTCGCGGGTGAACTGGCCGATCTTGGCTTCCGCCTCAGGGTAGAAGTAGACGTCTCGGGCCCCGTAGACCTGCTTGGCGACGGCCTCGATCTTGTCCTGGATCGGCTCGTCGTCCTGGTAGAGCTGGTGGAAGGTGTTGGGCTGCTCGCAGGCCTCGACGACCGCCTCGGCGAGGTCGGCGGCACCGGCGCCGCCCTTGCTGAAGCCCTCGTTGGCCTCGGCCGCGAACGCCCCGTCCTGCATGGCCAAGCGCTTGACCATCTCGACCTCTTCGTTGGTGTCACCGGGACGCCGGTTGACTGCGACCACGGCGGGGACGCCAAAGATCTTGATCGTGTTCAGGTGGCGGCGGACGTTGGCGAAGCCGACCTCGATCGCGTGCAGGCTCGCCGCCCGGTCCACGCGTGGATCGTCCTCGATCCCGCTGTGGTGCTTGATCGCGCGGACCGTGGTGACCAGGACCGCAGCCGACGGGGTGAGCTTGCCGAAGCGGCAGACGATGTCAAAGAACTTCTCCATGCCCATGTCGGAGCCGAAGCCCGACTCGGTGACCACGTAATCGCCGAGCTTCATGCCGATCAGGTCGGCGATCAGCGAGTTGTTGCCGTGGGCGATGTTGGCGAACGGCCCGCAGTGCATGAGCACCGGCTGGCCCTCGAGCGTCTGCACGAGGTTGGGCTTGATCGCGTCCTTGAGCAGGACGGTCATCGCGCCGGCCGCGCCGAGATCCTCGGCCGTGATCGCGCGGGCGCCGTCGAACGAATACGCGGCGGTGATGTTGGCGATTCGCCGCCGCAGGTCCTGGAGGTCGCGGGACACGGCCATGATCGCCATCACCTCGGAGGCGGCGGTGATGTCGAAGCCGGTCTCCCGCGGGTAGCCGTTGGCCCGGCCGCCGAGGCCGACGGCGATGTTGCGCAGGGCGCGGTCATTCATGTCCACGGCGCGCCGCCAGCCGACGCGCAGGGCGTCGATCTTGTGCGGATTGCCGTGCAGAATCGAGGCGTCGATCATCGCCGCGAGCAGGTTGTTGGCCGCCCCGATGGCGTGGATGTCCCCGGTGAAGTGCAGGTTGAGGTCCTCCATCGGCACGACCTGGGTGAGGCCGCCCCCGGCCGCCCCGCCCTTGATCCCGAACACCGGCCCAACCGACGCCTCGCGCAGGCAGGCCACGGGCTTTTTGCCGATCACGCCCAGACCCTGGGTGAGGCCGACGAGCGTCGTGGTCTTGCCCTCGCCGGCCTTGGTCGGGGTCATACCGGTGACGCAGATGAGCTTGCCGTCGGGGCGTTCGGCGAGCCGGTCGAGGACCGACAGGGCGATCTTGGCCTTGTAGCGCCCGTAGGGCTCGATCTCATCCGGCTGGAGGCCGGCGACAGAGGCGATCGACTCAATCGGCTCCAGTACGGCATCCTGGGCGATTTCGAGGCTGCTCTTCATCTCTCTCCTACCTCCACGGCTTTGGGCTCGTCCTCAGGGTCCTCAGGGTCCTCAGTGGCTGACAGCAGCGGCGGCGAGCTCGGAGACGAGCTTGTCCTCGTAGAAGCGCTCGAGAGCGAACGGGGCAATCAGCTCGGGCGTCTTACCGGTCGCCACGAGCTCGGCCAAGGTCTGGCCCACGATCGGGGCGGCTTTGAAGCCGTAGGTGCCCCAGCCAGCGCTGATGTGGAAGTTATATATCTCAGTTGTACCAAGGATCGGGCTGTAATCGGGGGACAGATCGCACAGACCGGCCCAGCTGCGCAGCAGCCGCGCTCGCTCGAGTTGCGGGAAGAGCTCCATCGAGTGGCGGCAGACGTCCTGGAGGAAGTTGAGCGTGCCCTGCATCCGGTAGGTCGTCCAGGGTTCGATCTCGGCTCCCATCAAGAACTCGCCGCGGTCGGTCTGGCTGATGTAGACGTGCATCTGCGAGGAGACGATGACCACGTCGAGCAGCGGCTTCATCGGCTCGGTCACGCACGCCTGGAGGATGTGGGTGGTGATCGGGAGCCCGACCCCGGCCATGTCGGCCACCTGGGTGCTCCAGCCGGCGGTGCAGTTCAGCACCTGCCCGGCGGCGATCGTCCCCTGGTTGGTCCCGACGTGGGTGAGTCGATTCCCGCTGCGCCGCAGGCCGGTGACCGCGGTGTTCTGGTGGATCTCGGCCCCGCCGGCGTCGGCGCTGCGGGCCAAGCCCCAGACCACGGCGTCGTGGCGGATGATCCCGCCCGGGGGGTGATAGAGCGCGCCCATGATCGGATGGATCGCGTGCGGGTTCTCGACCTGCATGGCCGGGGCGAGCTGTTTGATCTCGTCCGGGTAGATGAGCCGCGAGTCGATGCCCTGGATCCGGTTGACCTCGGCCCGGTTGGCCATCACGAACATCGCCCGGTCTGAGTGGGCGAGGGTCAGGTGACCACACTGGGAGAAGAGGAGGTTGAAATCCAGCTCCTGGGACAGCCCCTCGTAGAGCTTGACGCTGGCGTCGTAGAAGCGAGCGCCCTCGGGCGTCTTGTAGTTGGAACGCAGGATTGTCGTGTTGCGCCCGGAGGCACCCGACCCGATGTAGCGCTGCTCGAGGATGGCGACATCGGTGATCCCGTGTTCGCGCAGGTAATGGGCGGTGGCCAGCCCGTGGGAGCCGCCGCCGATGATGACAACGTCGTAAGAGCTCTTCAGCTCGGGCTGACGGCGCCACATGCGGCGCTTGCGAAACAGGTCACGCACGACTGGACTCCGCGATCGCGACGTCGGCGAAGCTGGCCAGGGCGTCGGCTCCGATCGGCCGGCCGCCGAGGTGATGGCCGGCGTCGGCCACCACCGACCAGACGTACTCGGCGGTCGCCCAGCCGAACAGGAACAGGTAGCGCTGGGGCGCCTCGCGGATCAGCACCGCCGGTTGGCGAGCGATCGAGCCGGGCCGCAGGGCGCCCACCGGGCTGCTCGAGGGCCTAAGGTCGAGCGCGCTGAAGCGGGCGAAGACCTCGGTGGCCTGGGGCCCGACGATCGCCATGGCCGCGAAGGTGGTGGTCACGTCGATCACGCCCGTGGCTGGGCTCGCGTTGACGTGGGCGGTGATGCTCTCGCGCCCCGCCGGCTCGCCGATGACCAGCGCCCGGGTCTCGGTCAGCGGGCACCACCACGCCTCGTGCGCCCGGGTCGCGGTCCCGAGCTCCAGCGGGGAGCCGGCCAGCTCGGCGAGCTGATCGGCCGGGCCCTGGAGCTCGAGCTTGCTCAGCTGCGATACGTCGGCCCAGCCGGCCACGCGCTCAGCGGTCCGCCGCTCGGCCTCGGGGTCAGAACCGTAGCCGGCGGCCACGTTCCAACCGGATCGGAGCTCGAAGCGAGCGCCCTCGTCGGCGGCGCTGGCCTCCATCGGCGAATGCGCGACGGCGGAGGCGGACCCGGGGGCGAGAAAGTCGAGGTTCACGAGCGCAGCACCTCCCCGGGCTTCACGAGCGCAGCACCTCCCCCTCGGGGTCGTAGAAGGGCTTGGTCTGGATCTCGGCCTTGAGCTGCCGGCCCTCGTCGGAGATCGTGATCCGGGCCCCGTCCCGGGCCAGCGCGTCGGGCACCCAGGCCAGGCCGATCGTGCGGCCGAGGACCGGCGAGTGGCGCGAGCTGGTGACCTGGCCCGCGGGCGTCCCCTGCTCATCCACCACCACCGCCCCCTCGGTGGGCACGTCGCCGTTGGACAGCGTGAAGCCGACCAGCCGGGTGGATGGGGTCAGCTCGCCGTAGTGCTCGAGCGCCCAGCGCCCGATGAAGTCCTGCTCCTTGTCGAGCTTGACGATCCAGGGCATCGCGGCGCCGAATGGAGTCGATTCCGAGTCGGTGTCCTGGCCGATCAGGATGTGCATCTTCTGCAGGCGCAGGATCCGTTGGGGCTCGAGGCCGAAGGGGCGCAGCCCGTGCGGCCTCCCGGCTGACATCAGCGCGTCCCAGACGTGCTCGCCGTAGGCGGCCGGGAAGTGGATCTCGTAGCCCACTTCTCCCACGAAGCCGATCCGCAGGATCAGGCACGGCACCCCGGCGATCTCGCCCTGCTGGCCATCGAGGTAGGGAAAGGCGTCGTTGGACAGGTCGAGGTCGCAGACCGCGGCCATGATCTCGCGGGCCCGGGGACCGGCCAGGTTGACGGCGGCCAGACCCTGGGTCACGTCGGTGAGCCGGACCCGGCTTTTCCAGTCGGCCAGCCACCACGAGAACCACTCTTCGACGGCGCCGGCGCCGCTCGAGGTGGTGGTGACGTAGAACGTCTCCTCGTCGATCCGGCAGACGGTGCCGTCGTCGACGATCCGCCCAGCGTCCGAGCTGATCACGCCGTAGCGGATCCGCCCGGGCTTCAGGTTCGAGAAGCGGTTGGGATAGAGGCGATCGAGGAAGTCGCCGGCGTCGGGACCGCGGACGATCAGCTTGCCGAGAGTCGAGACGTCGATCAATCCCGCGGCCCGGTTGACGGCCAGCGCTTCGCCCTCGGGATCGCCGTAGTCATAAGCGCGCAGCCAGTCCCCGGCCCACTTGACGCTGGCGCCGAGCTCGCGATGGCGGCCGTGCAGAGCGGAGCGCTTGGCCGGCTCGACCGGACGCCCCCCGAGGATCCCCATCGGGACCGAGACCCATGGCGGCCGCGCGGTCGTCGTCCCCACCGAGCTCAGGTCCTGGCCGGTCCCGGCCGCCATCAGGCGCACCGAGGGCAGTTGGCACATGCGCCCCTGGCACGGGCCCATGGTCACCGTCGTGTAACGCTTGGCCAGCTCGATCGAGTCATAGCCCTCGGCGATCGCGTAGTCGACGTCCTTGCTGGTCACGTCCTCGCACAGGCAGGCGAAGCACTTGCCGCGGCCCGCGCCGCTGACCGGCGGGGCCACGGCCAGGTCGGGGGCCTGCTCGCGGATCGCGGCCAGATCGTCGGCGAGCCGCTGGGCGTGGGCGGGCGAGTCAGCGCTCTTCAGCCCCAGAGCGTGCCCCGCTTGGAGCCCGGCGAGCTGGCCCGAGCGGGCGACGCTGGCCTGGTCCTGCACGCCGAGCACCTCTCCGGCCGCGTACACGCCGGCGGGCAGCTGGCCGAGCGCGAAGTGACCCCGGGTGGGGTCATAGACGCTGGTCGCCCCCGCCTGCAGGAGCAGTGAGGTGGACGGAGTGGTGCCGCCCGAGACGACGAGCAGATCACAGCGGAACGCATGGCCTTCGGTGCTATCGAGCGGGCCGATCACGACCTCGCGCACACCGTTGCTGCCGCGGGCCTCGAGCACGGTGTGGCCGCTGAAGACGGGGATCCCCTCGCGCCGCAGGCCGCGGGCCAGGGTGCCGGCCTCGGGGCGCAGATCCGCGATCGCCGCGATCTCGACGCCGGCGTCACGCAGCGCCCGGGCGGCGAGCAGTCCGCGATCCGAGGTGGTCACGATCACCGCCCGCTTGCCCGGCGCGACCGCGAACAGCGAGGCCAGGCGGCGGGCGCCCCCGGCGAGCATCACGCCCGGCAGGTCGTTACCGGCGAAGACCAGCGGCTGCTCGATGACCCCGGTGGCGAACACCAGCTGCGCCGCTCGCACCTGATGCAACGTGTCCTGGCGCCAGACCGGCACCAACCCGTCAAAGCAGCCCAGCGCGGCGCCGCCGGACAGGACTTCCACCCCGGCCGCGGCGACCCGCTCCACCAGCTCGCCGGTGGCAGCGGCCGCGGACTCGAGCAGTTGCTGGCCGCCCGGACGCAGCCCCTCGTCAGCCAGCACGACGTCGGCCCCGAGCTCGGCGGCGGCCAGGGCGGCATTGAGCCCGGCCGAGCCGCCACCGATGACGAGCACGTCGGCGTGGCGCCGGCGGTACTCGGTCCGCCACTCGCGGTCGGCCTGCTCGTGGCGCAGGCGTCCAAGGCCGGCGGCGTTGCGGAGGATCTTTTCGTACAGCGGCCAGAGCCGGCGAGGACGAATGAAGGTCTTGTAGTAGAACCCGGGCGGGGTGAACGGCCCCCCGACCAGGTCGGTGGCGCGCATCGCATCGAAATCGAGGGACGGCAGCGCGTTGAGGTGCTCGACCTTGATCCCCGCCCGCACCGGCTCCACGCACGCCCGCGCCCCGGGCGCGCCGTCGATCGCGACCAGGCAGTTGGGGCACTGGCCGGCGCAGCACATGAGGCCGCGACGGCGGTGGTACTTGAAGCTGCGCGAGAAGGTCCGTTGCCCGGCCGCGAACAGCGCCGAGCCGATCGTGTCCCCCGCGTAGGCCTCGACGCGCCGGCCATCGAAGGTGAAGCTGACCGTCTGGGAGCGGTCGATCTGCTCGCCGGGGCGGGGCGGCAGGCGCTCGCCGGGCGTGGGAGCGCTCATCGGGTCGGCCCCGCGGCCCCGTCGGCGGCACCGGCGCCGGCCGACCCACTACCGAACCCACCCGCCCGGCCGGCGGCCGCCGGCAGCTCGGTCGGACGGGCGGTGAAGAACACGTGGTTGGTGCTCGTGTCGCGCTCGGCGATGAACCAGGCGCGGCACCCGGAGCGATGAAACCACCACTCGCGCTGGACCCCGGCCGTGTTGCGGCGGAAGTAGTTGTAGGTGCTCAGCTCGCGGAAGCTGGGACGGACCTGCGGCCGGGCCGACAGTTCGCCACCAAAGGCGAAGTCAGTGACCTCGCGTGCGCCGCAGTTTGGGCACGTCAGGACGAACGACACACCGCTGACGCTACGACCGCGGACTGATCCTGTCCAATATCGATTCTGCCAGTATTGATTTGCTTTCGCTATCAGAGGACCGGTCCGTGGAACTACGCCAGCTTCGCTACTTCGTCGCCGTCGCCGAGGAGCTTCACTTCCGTCGCGCGGCCGCGCGCCTGCACGTGTCCCAGCCGCCGCTCAGCCAGCAGATCGCCCGGCTCGAGCGGGAACTGGGCTGCCGCCTGCTCAACCGCACCCAGCGGCGCGTCGAGCTGACCGCGGCCGGCGAGGCGTTCCTGCGCGACGCCCGCGCGATGCTCGGTGAGCTCGAGGTCGCGGTGGCCACCGTCCGGCGGATCGACACCGGCCAGGCGGGACTGCTGCGCGTCAACTTCGTCGGCTCGGCCTTGCTCTCGATCGTTCCCGGCATCGTCCAGCGCTTCCGTCGCGGCCGGCCGAGCGTCGAGCTCGAGCTCCGCGAGCGCTCGACCCTCGAGCAGCTGCGGGCCCTGACCGCCGGGGTGGTCGACGTCGGGCTGGTGCGGCCCCCGATCGAGCCCGACCCCACCCTCCGGGCCGAGGTCGTGATGCGCGAGCGCACCGTGGCCGCGATCCCCGCCGGTCACCCGCTGGCCAAGTTCAAGCGGGTGCCGCTCGCGCGGCTGGCCGCCGAGCCGCTGGTCCTGTTCCCGCGCGAGCAGGCGCCCGGCTACCACGACCTCCTCACTGGCCGGCTCGCGGCCACCGGCACCTCGCCACAGGTCGTCCAGTACGCCCCCGAGATGCTGACCATCATCGGCCTGGTCGCCGCCGGGATCGGCGTCTCCCCTGTCCCCGCCTCGGTCGCCCGGCTGGCCCTCGACGGGGTCACCTATCGGCCGATCGTGGGCGCCCCCGACACCGAGCTGCTGGCGCTCACCCGGGCCGACGATGAGTCGCCGCTAGTGCACGCGTTCGTCGCCGACGCGCGCGAGCACCGGGAGTGAGCCCGGGGGCCGCCGCCTCCTCCATCGCGGCGAGGATCCGGCATTCAATTCTCTAGATGAATTTGTTCAAGACTTCGATGAGTCGGCTCCAGTGGCTGGGGTAGACTCGCCTCGCCGATGACCCCCGCCAGCGCCTTCGCTGCACTCGATCCGCCCGAGCGGCTGCTCTGTGGGCCCGGCCCGAGCAACGTCGCTCCGGCCTCACTGGCGGCGCTGCAACGCCCGCTCCTCGGCCACCTCGACCCCCATCTGCACGAGATCCTGACCGAGTTGGTCAGCCTGCTGCGCGCCGCTTACCGGGCCGCAGGTGGCCTGGTGCTGCCGCTTCAGGCCACCGGGACCTCGGGCATGGAGTGCGGTCTGGCCCACCTGCTCGAGCCCGGCGATACGGCGATCATCGGCGTCAACGGCTTCTTCGGGCGCCGAGTGGTCGAGATCGCCGGCCGGCTGGGGGCCGAGGTCGTGCCGGTCGAGGCCAACTGGGGCTGTCACGTGTCCAACCAGCGGCTGCTGCAAGCCCTCGACGCGCACCCCGACGCGCGGCTGATCGCGGTCGTCCACGCCGAGACCTCGACCGGGGTCCGGCATCCCCTGGCCGAGCTCGGCGCGGCGCTGGACGACCGCGAGGTGCTGCTGATGGCTGACTGCGTGACCTCGCTGGGCGGCGTCGAGCTTGACTTCGACGGCTGGGGGATCGACTTCGCCTACTCCTGCACCCAGAAGTGTCTCGGCGCCCCGCCCGGCATGTCCCCGGTGGCGGTGTCCGATCGCGCGCTCGAGCGGATCAAGGCCCGCACGTACCCCGTCCCCTACTCGCTCGACCTCGAACTCCTGCAGCGCTACTGGGTCAAGCGCCCCGCCGTCTATCACCACACCGCGCCGGTGCTCCACATCTACGCGCTGTACGAGGCGCTGCGCGAGGTGGCCAGCGAGGGCCTGACGGCACGCTGGGAGCGCCACCACCGCACCGGCTCCTACCTCCAGGACCAGCTCAAGCTGCGGGGCCTCGAGCTGCTGGCCGAGCCCGCGTATCAGCTCGCCCCGCTGAGCGCGGTGCGCGTCCCCGAGGGGGTCGACGGCCCGCGGGTGCAGGCGCGGCTGTTGCGCGAGCACGGGATCGAGATCGGGGGCGGCCTGGGACCGTCGGCGCCCGCCATGTGGCGGATCGGATTGATGGGCTATAACGCCCGGGTCGAGATCGCCGACCGGGTGCTGGCGGCGCTCGACACCGTGCTCGCCGACGAGCCCGCGCTGACCCCCACGGCCTGACCGGCCCTTCGCGGGGACTACGCGGCGCCCTGGGCTCGCGCGGCCGCGAGCGTGTTGCCGAGCAGCATCGCGATCGTCATCGGACCGACCCCACCCGGAACCGGGGTGATCAGCCCGGCGACATCGAGCGCCGACCCGAATTCGACGTCGCCGACCAGCCCATCATCGGTCCGGTTGATGCCGACATCGATCACCGTCGCGCCCGGCTTGATCCAGCTTCCCTTGACCATTTCCGGACGCCCGACGGCCGCAATCAGAACGTCGGCCCGGCGGCAGACCGCCTCGAGGTCCCGAGTCCGTGAGTGGCACGTGGTGACGGTCGCATTCTCGGCCAGCAGGAGCGCCGCGACCGGCTTGCCGACCAGATCCGAGCGGCCCACGATCACCGCTTCGGCCCCCTCAAGGGCGACGTCGTGGCGGCGCAGGAGCTCGATCACGCCCGCCGGCGTACACGGCCGCAGCCCCGGGAGGCCCTTGGCGAGCAGGCCCGCGGACACGGGCGTGAGCCCGTCCACGTCCTTGCCGGCGTCGATCAGAGTGGTCAGGTGGGAGCCGTCGATGTGCGCGGGCGTCGGCAGCTGCAGGAGGATGCCCGAGACGCGGTCATCACTGTTGAGCTCGTGCAGGAGCGCCTCCACCTCGGCCTGCGTTGCGTCCGCAGGAAGGTCATGGGCGAAGCCCTCGATCCCGACCTCCGCACACGCGCGCTGCTTGTTGGCCACGTACACGGCCGAGGCCGCGTCCGCGCCGGCCAGGATCGTGGCCAGCCCGGGCCGTCGTCCGCCTTGCGCGCACCACGCCTCGATCGCCGCGCGCACTTCCACTCGCACCCGGGCGGCGATCGCCTTACCGTCGATTATGTGGGCGCTCATCGCAGGAACTGGTACATAGGTTGCCGTGCCGACGACGACCACCCTACCTGGGGCGTGTGGAATTCGAGGGCCGACCGAGCTCCTGCGCGTCCCCCTGCCGAGCGCTCTGAGTGTGGCCGAGGCCCTGACGCGGCTCAGCACCGAGCGGCTGGCGTTCGCGCTCACCGGGAGCTGGGCCGGCGGAGGCGCCGGGGGCGCGATCCTCGGCTCCGAGCCGACCGCGGTGGCGGCCGATGACGCCGATCCGTTCGCGATCCTCGATGACCTCCCCACTCCGGCGGCTGCTGCGCCGGACGGGGACGGAGCCGTGGGCGGGGGCTGGTTTGGCTGGCTGGGCTATCGGCTCGGGCGCCGGATCGAGCGGGTTCGCAGCGGGCCGCCCCGTCCGGTGGCGCTGCCCGAGTTTCATCTCGCCTTCTACGACCACGTGCTGCGCCTCGACCACGACGGGCAGTGGTGGTTCGAGGCCCTGGTCAGCGCCGAGCGGCGGTCCGCGCTTGATGCCCGCCTGGCGCAGTTGCGCGCCGCTCTGGCCGGGCCCGGTGAGCCCGAGCCCCCGCGCCCGTACGTCGCTCCGCCGCCGCTCATCCTCGGCCGGGGCGCCGCCGAGCATCACCGGCACGCGGTCAGCAACTGCCGCGCGCGGATCGCGGCCGGCGAGATCTTCCAGGCCAACCTGTGCCTGCGGCTCGAGTCCCGATGGGACGGGACGGCGACCGAGCTGATGGTCCAGGCCCTGACCCGCACCGCCCCGCCCTTCGGCGCCGCCTTTGACACCCCGCGGGGCGGGATCGCCAGCCTCTCGCCCGAGCTCTTTTTGCGCCGTCGCGGCGAGTATGTGGTCACCGCCCCGATCAAGGGCACGATCGTCCGAGAGTCCGGACCGGCGGCCACGGCGGCCCGAGCTCGACTGCTCGCCTCGGGCAAGGATGCCGCCGAGCACGTGATGATCGTCGACCTGATGCGCAACGATCTCGGACGCGTCTGCCGCTACGGCTCGATCACGGCCCCGCGCGCCCCGACCGCCGAGGCCCTCCCCGGCCTCTGGCACCTCGTCTCCGAGGTCGGCGGACGACTGCGTCCCGCCACCGGCCACGCCGACCTGCTCCGGGCCACGTTTCCCCCGGGCTCGGTCACCGGGGCCCCCAAGGTCCAGGCGCTGCAGGTGATCGCGGCCCTGGAGGCCAGCGAGCGCGAGGTGTACACGGGCGCGATCGGGTACGCCAGCCCCGTGGCCGGGCTCGAGCTCAGCGTGGCCATCCGCACGCTGGAGCTGCGCGACGGCGCCCTATGGTTGGGGGCGGGCGGGGGCATCGTCGCCGAGTCTGACCCGGAGACCGAGCTCGACGAGGCCCTGGCCAAGGCTCGCCCGGTGGCCGCCGCGATCGGGACCACGGTGGCCCTCGCGGCGTCCGGCGGCCGGATCAGGGCACGCCGGTGGTCTGAACGTCCCGACCCCACTCTGGGCGTGTTCGAGACGCTGCGGGTCAGCGAGGGCCACATCCACGGCCTCGACGGTCATCTCGAGCGCCTGGATCGTTCGCTGCGACGTCTGTACCGGCTGGTCCGGTCGGCCCGGCTGCCTGGCGAGCTCGAGGCGCGGGCGGCCACGCTCTCGGGGCCGCATCGGCTCCGGGTCGATGCCGTCCCCCGCGACGGGGCCGTGGAGATCGAGTCGACCACCTCGCCGTTGGCGCCCGGGCCCGCCCCCGGGGTTCTCGGCACGCCGGTGCTCGTACCGGGCGGCCTGGGCGAGCACAAGTGGCGCGATCGCCGGTGGATCGAAGCTCTGACCACGGGCGATGACGTCCCGCTGATGATGGATCGCGAGGGCTGCCTGCTCGAAGCCGCGTGGGGGAATCTCTGGTTGCGCGAGGGGGACCGTCTGATCACCCCGCCCGCCGACGGACGGCTGCTGCCCGGAGTGACCCGCGCCCGGCTGATCGAGCTCGCCCCGGCGCTCGGCTTCGCGGTCGCCGAGGAGCCGATCTCCCTCGCGCGCGCGGTCGAGGCGTCCGCTGTCTTTCTCACCTCGTCGCTGCGCCTGGTCGTCCCGGCGACGATCACGAGCCACCCCGATCCCGGCTCAGGCTCAGGCCCGATCTCGTCGGGCCCGGAGCTCGAGCGCCTCCGCGCGGCGCTCAGTCGAGCCTGGTGAAGCGCCGTACAGTGCTGGCGTGCTGATCCGACCTGCCGATCCCGCCGCCGATGCGACCGCGTGCGCTGCGATCTACGCCCCATCGGTGCTCGACGGCGTCGCCTCGCTGGAGGAGCGCGCCCCCAGCCCGGAGGAAATGGCCGCTCGGATCAGGACCACCTCGGCGGCGTACCCGTGGCTGATCGCCGAGCTCGAAGGCAAGCCGGTCGGGTACGCCTACGCGACCGAGCATCGCGGGCGCTCGGCCTACCGGTGGAGCGCCGACACGACGGTTTACGTCTCCCCCCGCCACCATCGCCGGGGGGTCGGGCGGGCGCTCTACGACGCTCTGTTCGAGCTCCTCACCGCCCAGGGCCTGTACAACGCCTGCGCCGGGATCACGCTGCCCAACGACGCCAGCGTCCGGCTCCACGAAGCGATGGGCTTTGAGCTGATCGGGGTCTACCGCGCGATCGGCTACAAGCACGGGCGCTGGCTCTCGGTGAGCTGGTGGCAAGCCCAGCTGCGCGCGCCGCGCGATCACGCGGCGCCGGCGAACCCGGGGCCTCCGGCGCGCCTCGACGCGCAGTAGGGCGTCCGCCCCCGGGCCCCTCCAGGCCCTCCGCGCGGTGGTCGGCGGCGGTTGACGCCTGGAGCGCCTGACGCCACCGCCACAAGACGCTGCCAACCGGCGAACCGGCGGACCGGCGGACCGGCGGACGGGGGACGGCTCAGTGGCGGCGCTCCTCAAGCAGCAGCGCCAGTGTCGGGCAGGCATCAACGGCCCGGCGAGCGAGCCCGATCAGCTCGGGCGGGACCTCTGACTCATCGAGGATCGGGTAGCCCCAGTCGTCGAGGCGGATCAGCTCGGGGAGCAGCTCGGCGCACAGGCCGTGGGCGTCGCACATGATCGCGTTGACCCGCAGCTGGGCGCTCATAGCGGGAGCCCCGCCGGCCGGGCGGTACAGCGCTCCCGGCGGTGATGGTCGAGCTCGGAGCCGAACACGCTCAGGGCGCTCTCGACGAAGCGGGCGGCGCCGTCGGGGTGATGGCAGGCGCCGCGGCCCCGGATCTCGGCCGTCCAGCGGCGCAGACGCTCGATCTCCTGGGGCGCAGCCACCCCCTCAGCGAGCGCGTGGACCGAGTCGGCGATCGCGGCTAGGCCGTGCACGCACGGGCCACACTGCCCCGCCGACTGGCCGGCGAGGTAGTCGACCACGCGAGCTGACTCGTGCAGACCGCAGGCGCTGTCGCCCAAGGCGATCAGCACGCCCGAACCCAGGGCGCAGCCCACACCGCGCAGGTCCTCGCGCGAGAGGCGGAGCTTGAGCGCCCGCTCGGACTCGACCCAGGTGCCAAAGTAGCCGCCGACCAGGAGGGCTTGCAGGGGCTCGGTGGCGCCGCCGGCAGCGGCCAGCAGGTCGATCATCGGCGTGCCGAAGGCCAGCTCGTAGACCCCGGGGGTCTGAACCGCGCCCGAGATCGTGACCAGGGCCGAGCCGGGATCGGCGTCTGAGCCCAGCTCGCGGAACCACTCAGGACCGAAGCGGGCGATCAAGGCCATCTGGGCGCAGGTCTCGGAGTTCTGGACCAGGGTCGGGCGCCCCCCCAAGCCCCGCTCGTACGGTCGCGGCGGGACGAAGGTCGGCTTGGCTACGCCCCGGGAGAGGAAGTGCAGGACGGCGGTCTCCTCGCCGGTCACGTAGCCCTCGGGCCCGGCCACGACCGAGAAGGCGATCTTCTCGTCGTCGCGGACGGCCACGGCGCCCTCGAGTGCGCTGATGACGGCCGGGGTGCCGTCTCCGACCTTGACGATGACCTCGCGAGCGCCGACCGTGCGGGCGGCCAGGACCGCGCCGTCGAGGACCAGATGGGGCAGCCGAGCGAGCAGCAGCCGGTCCTTGGCACTGGCCGGCTCGGTCTCGGAGCCGTTGACGACGACGGTCGCCGCGCCGCGATGCTGCGCCACCGAACGCAGCTTCACCGCGGTCGGGAAATCAGCCCCGCCGCGACCGCGCAGGCCGCTACCGTCGACGAGATCGATCAGCTCGGCGCCCGCGATCCGCGGGATCGGACCGTGGACGGCGCGGTGATCACCGAGCGTCATGGTCGCACCCGCCGGGCCGAGGCCGGCGAGCAGACGAGGCAGACCCGACGGGCCGGCCGCGGCCCCCGGGAGCGAATTCATCGGTTCCCCGCCGAAGCGGTGAGCAGGCCGGATACGGTACCGGTCTGTTGATCGATGTTGAGGCGCACCTTGAGCGTGAGCGCACCCCCACCGCCGTTGACCTTGGCCACGAAGTCCTGACCCGCGAGGGAGCTGATCTGGCCGGTCAGGACCGACGAGACACCGGTCTCGAGCAGATCCACCTGGCTGCCGGTCATCGACAGGCCGCCGCCGGGGATCGGGGCGCCGGCGAGGCGAACTCGGAGCCGGCCGCGGGCCCCGCCGCTGAGGCGCAGGTCGAGATCGACCAGGGCACCCCCGGACACCGCGTTCTGCGCGACGCTTCCCGAGAGGTTGGCCGTGAAGGATCTGAGCGCCGGGGCGGTCCCGGAAACCGGCGCGCCGGTGCGCACGACCCTCACCGGGCGGGCCTTGGCGAGCAGAGTCGGGGGCGTCCCGGCGCGCTTGGCCCAGCCCTTCTCGAGCGGACCGAGCAGGGTGAAGGCGGCGATGCCGACCGGCACGATCAGGCTGAGCGCGATCGCGGGAGCACGGAGCGCAGGCGGGGTGCTCGCGCCGCGGGCCAGGCGCAGGCCGACCGCCGCGGCCACGAGCGCGACGCACGCCGCGGTGAGCGCAAGCATCCACCAGACCTTGGTGTCGCTGCCGGTGCCGACGCCGTGCAGGACCGCCACCGGCCAGCTGGCGTAGGCGAGCCAGTGCACGGCCCGCCAGGTCTGATAGCCGAGCCGGCGCCGGGCCAGGCTGGTGATGACCAGGGCCAGGATGAGGTCAAAGGAGAGCGCGCCGAGCCCGAGCCAGAGCGGACGGTAGGTCGCGCCGAACGGGATCACAGCCGCCGTCAGCGAGATCGGCGCGAAGCTGTCCAACACGCTGGTGGCGATGTGGATGAGCAGAAAGACGACGACCATCAGCGACACGTCGCGGTGTACGGTCTCGACCGCGAACCGGGGCCAGTGACCACCGGAGACGCGCATCGAACCGGCGATGCCGATCACCACGCTGACCGTGAGCAGCACCAGCGAGACGACACCGGACCCGCGAGTCAGGTACCAGTAGACGCTCGGTCCGGCCGCGGCCATGGGCGGGCTCACGCCACGGCCCGCACAGATGCCGCAGCGGAGAGGTCGTCGCCGGCGGTGGGCCAGCCGGCCACGTGCCGCACGCGCCCGGCGGCGTCGACGAGCCGGCTCGGCAGCCCCATCGCCTCGAGCCAGCCCGGGGCGCGCTCCCCGCGCACGATCGCGGCCGTACTGGCGATGTTGGCGTCGAGGCAGCTCGCCGCCGCGACGCTGACCGTCGGCCAGCCACCGGAGACCGGACGCCCACTGGCCGGATCGAGCAGGTGGTGCCGGGTCTCCCCCTGGGTGGACCAGCGGCGTACGGTGGTGCTCGAGGTGGCCAGGCCGCCCGAAGTGATCGTGATCGTCTGGCCGGGGGTATCGAGCCCGGAGCGGTGATCGGCGGTCACCCGAACCAGCCAGCCCGAGGCGGGGGCGGGCCCGGCGGTGGCCAGGTCGCCGCCGAAGCCGACCAGGACGCTGCTGCCGGTGGCCTCGTGGGCGGCCGCGGCAGCGTGGTCGGCGGCCAGCGCCTTGGCGGTCGCGCCCAGGTCGAGGATCACCTGCTCGGGCAGCGAGACCATGCTCGCGGCCGGGTCGATCCGGATCGCGCGCCACCCCGGGACCGAGGCGAAGGCCAGCGAACCGCCCCGACCGTCCAGACCCAAGTCAAAATCGCGGTCATAACCAAGCGCGATCAGGGCCGCGCCGAGGGTAGGATCGACATCGCCGTCGGTGAGCGAGGCGGCGCGCAGTCCGGCCTGGACGGCCTCCAGGAGCAGCGCCGAGACCCGCGTCGGGCGACCGCCGGCGCGGTTGAGCGCGCTGATCTCCGAGTCGGCGCGAAACCGGGAGCAGGTACGGTCAAACGCATCCACGGTTCGCTGCACGACGGCGACTGCGCCCGTCAGCTGCTTGCCTTCGGACGTCACCACCAGCGCTGTGCTTCCGAACGCCGGAAGGCTGGCGGACTCGCTCAAGAGCCTCCGGAAACCGCCGGCGCGGGCGCCGCTTGCGGCTGCGGCGCCGCGGACGGCGCCTGGGGCGGGGCGAGGGGCGCCGACTGCGGCGCGCTTCCCGGGGCCCCGAGACCGAGTTGCCCGGCGCTGGCCAGGGGCGGCAGCTTGGCCTGGGCGGCCGGGCCGTGAGCCGAAGCCCCGGTGACCCGGACGTAGTGCTTGGCACCGAGCGTCCGGCCCGAGGCGGCGCTGGCCACACCGGCCACACCAGCGGTCAACACGCCGGCGGCGACCACGGTCACGCCGCGCACGCGGGTCAGGCGGGCCAGCGCCGCCTCACGCCTACGCTGGGCGGCGGCCCGATCGGGTCGGGGACCTGGATAAGTACCTGTGGAATCCACTTGAACCTGATACGAGTCGATCAGATCAGGCTAAGAGAAGGATAGGAAAGCGCCAGCGCCATCGGAAGCCAAGGGCAACCGGATGGTGAACTCTGAGCCCGTGACCGAGATCGAGCCGCCGTGGCTCGCGACGATCGCCGCGACGATCGACAGCCCCAGTCCCGATCCGGTGCGCTCGGAGGCCTCCGGGGCCCGCCAGAAGCGCTCGAAGACGCGATCGTGGTGGCTCGGATCAGGGCCGGGACCCTGGTCGGCTACCGACAGACGGGCCTCGGTCTCAGTGGCGGCGAGCGCCACCGTGACCACGCCCCCGGACGGGCCATGGCCGAGACCGTTCTCGATCAGGTTGGCCAGCGCCCGGCGCAGTGCGGCATCGTCGCCGGAGACCGTCGCATCGGCTAGCGGGCCGGCCTGTACGCATTCGGGGTCCTGCTCGGCCAGGACCGAGCGCACCAGCGGCGCCAGCGGCACCGGGACGGCCGTGACCGCGGTGGCGGCGGCCCGCTCGAGGGTCAGGAGCGCGTCGACCAGGCGGGCCAGGCGGCTGGCGTCCAGACGCAGCTCCTCGAGCACCTCGGGCTCGGCCCCGTGGCGAGCGGCGTACTCGACGTTGCCCAGCAGCGAGGTGACCGGCGTGCGCAGCTCGTGCGAGGCGTCGGCCAAGAAGCGCCGCTCACTCGTGCGCGCGACCTCCAGCGCGGACAGCATCCGGTTCAAGACTCCGGTCAGGCGCCCGATTTCGTCCAGCGTGGTCGGCTCGGGCAGGCGTTGCGCGGGGTCGGCGGTGCGTTCGATCTCGCCCGCGGCCGTGGCCAGGCGCCGCAACGGCCCCAGGCCCCGCCGGGTCAGCAGCGCGGCGATCAGGGCTGCCAGGAGAACGACGCCGGCGCCGCTGAGAGCGACCACCGCGCCGAGGTCTGAGAGCGTGTGGGCGATGTCAGTGGTGTCGGCGCCGACCAGGACGGCACCCCCGGAGGCCGGTCCGGAGACGTCGGCGATCGGCGCGGCGTAGACGCGGAAGGGGCGACCGCCGAGGTGGATGTCCTGAAAGCCGGTCTGACCCTGGTGCAGCGCCGCCCGGGCCAGCCGGTCCTGGGGCAGCAGGCGGGCGCCCAGGGCCAGGGAACGGGCCAGGATGCGGCCTCGAGCGTCGATCACCTCGACGGCGAGCTGGCGGCCCGAGGCCGTGCTCTCCAACGCCCCAGGAGCGCTCAGGACCGCCGGCGCCGAGACCGCGAGCTGAGCCACGTCCTCGGCGCGCTGGCGCAAAGCCATGTCCAGCGACCCCCGCAACTCGTCGCCGACCACGACCACGGTGACGACCGCGAACACGGCCACGGCGGCCAGGATCGTCGCCGCGGTGGCCGCCGCGAGACGCGCACGCAGCGTCCGGAACGGCCTTAGAGACGACATCGGACTGGTAAAACGCGTCAAAGCTATGGTTTTATGACTAAAGGACCGAATTCCGGAGTAAGATTGTCTGCAGATAACACACCACGGATGGTTGCTGATGTCTCCTGAACAGGCCCGGCTGGCGGCCTCGGCGCGCGTTCTGCTGATCGAAGATGATCCCCGCGCGGCGATGCTGATCGGCGAGATGCTCCGAGCCGCCTGGGCTCAAGGGCTGGTCATCGCCCACGCCCAGCGCTTCGATGACGCCACCCAGGAGCTGATCGATCACGGCGCCACCTGCGTGCTGCTCGATATTCCCGCCGATGATCCCGAGCCGCTGCGATCGCTCGAGCACCTGCGCAGCGCCGCGCCCGACGTCCCGGTGATCGTCCTCTCCGACCGAGCTGACGAGGAGTTCGGCCTGGCGGCGGTCAAGGCCGGCGCTCAGGACTTCCTGCGCGCCTCGGAGCTGAACCCGGTTCTGCTGGCCCGCGCCGTGCGCTACGCGATCGAGCGCAAGCGCTCAGAGGTCGACCTCGCCCACCAGGCGCTGCACGACCCGTTGACCGGACTGCCCAACCGGGCGCTGTTCATCGACCGCCTGACCGTGGCCCTGGATCGCTCGCGCCGTACCGGCGCGCCGGTCGCGGTTCTGTTCCTCGACGTGGACACCTTCAAGCAGATCAACGACTCGATGGGCCACGCGGCCGGCGACCTGCTCCTCACCGTGCTGGCCGATCGCTTCCACGACATGCTGCGCCCGATGGACACGGTGGCGCGCTTCGGAGGCGACGAGTTCACGTTCCTGTTCGAAGAGCTCGAATCCGAGCGTGAGGCGGTGCTGATCGCTGACCGGATCAGCCGCACGGCGAGCCAGCCGCTGATGCTCGGCGACGGCGAGATGACGGTCGCCGTCAGTATCGGGATCGCGATCGTGAGCGACCCGTCGGTCGCTCCCGACTCGGTGATCCGGGACGCCGATACCGCCATGTATCGCGCCAAGGAGCGGGGCGGGGCGCGCTTTGAGCTCTTCGACGAGAGCTCGCGCCATCGCGCCACCGAGCGGCTCGAGCTCGAGGACGCCCTCCGTCACGCCGTCGAGCGTTCCGAGCTGCGCGTGCACTATCAGCCCGAGGTCACCCTCAACGACGAGACCGGGCTCTCGGGCTTCGAAGCCCTGGTCCGCTGGGAGCACCCGGAGCGCGGCCTGATCGACGCCGCGGAGTTCGTTTCCCTGGCCGAGTCGACCGGTCTGATCGTGCCGATCGGCCAGTGGGTACTTGGTCAGGCGCTGCGCCAGGTGGCCCGGTGGCGCGAGTCGCGCCCCGGGGTGACCGTGTCGGTCAACTTGTCCGCCCGCCAGCTCGCCGATCCGGGGCTGATGGCGAGCCTGGCCACGGCGATCCGCGACAGCGGTGCCGATCCCGGCGTGCTCTACCTCGAGGTCACCGAGGACACCGTGCAAAAGGATCCCAAGCTCGCCGAGCGGATGCTGGAGGCGTTCAGCCAGCTCGGGGTCAAGCTCGCCGTGGACGACTTCGGGACCGGTCACTGCACCCTGCAGAGCCTGCGGCACCTGCCGCTGCAGGCGATCAAGATCGACCCTTCGTTTGTGGCCGGCCTGGGCGCCAATCCGGACGACGCGGCGCTGCTCGGGGCGCTGGTCGAGCTCGGGCATGCGCTGGGCGTGACCGTGGTCGCCGAGGGGGTCGAGACCGATACCCAGCTCGCTCACCTGCGCGACCTCGGCTGCGACGGCGCCCAGGGGTATCTGTTCAGCCGCCCGCTCCCCGAGGACGGCGTCCACGCCCTGCTCGGGGAGGGGACCATGAACTAAGCACGCAGGACGAACCCCGCGCCGCGCAGCGTGCGGATCAGGGGCGGATCGCCCAGCTTACGGCGCAGGCGGGTCACGTAGCGGTCGACCACGTTGGCCTCGGCGGCGCCCCCCCAGATCTCATCGATCGCCCGCTCGCGGGTCACGGTGCGCCCGGGATGACGCAGCAGGAGCTCGAGCAGCGCCGCCTCGCGGCCGGTCAGCTCGATCGTGTGGGGGCCACGAGTGGCAGTCCGGCTGGCCAGATCGAGCCCCAGGTCGGCGTAGGCCAGCCGTTCCTCGGTCCCCTTGCCCCGGCGTGTGAGGGCACGCAGGCGCGCGATCAGCTCGGCCACGGCAAACGGCTTGACCAGGTAATCGTCGGCGCCGGCCTCCAGACCAGCCACGCGGTCAGCCACGCCGTCACGGGCGGTGAGCATCAGGATCGGGGTGGGCAACCCGCGGTTGCGCAACCGCTTGCAGACCGAGAGGCCATCGATGGCGGGCATGGCGACGTCGAGCACGATCACATCCGGGGCCGAGCGCTCGGCGGCGAGCAGGGCGGCGCCGCCGTCGCCGGCCACCGTGACCTCGTAGCCCTCGGCGCTCAGCGTGCGGGCGAGCATCCGGCGCAGGGGCGGGTCGTCATCGACGACCAGCACCCGCTCGCCCAGCGGCGTGGTCATCCACCAGCCACGTCGCGGCGCACGAAGACCAGAAAGGCGGCCCCGATCGCCGGCACCGCGTAGAGCAGGCACACCCACACGGCGCGGATGATCGGCGCCCAATCGATCGGAGTGCGCAGCAATCCCTGCCAGGCGTTGAACTGCGTGCTCAGCAGATAGGGCTGCAGCCCGGTCAGTCCGGGCAGGATCCCGATCAGCTGAAACAGCAGCGAGACCATCAGCGTCCCGACCACGGCCGCGGCGCTGTTGCGGGTGATCGCGGAGAGCAGCAGGCCGATGCAGACGATCGTGGCGATCGGGATCAGGTAGACGAGCAGGCTGACGTAGACGAGCTCGGTCGCCTTGGGGGCGGCGACGATCGTGCCCGAGAGGCTCTGGAGCGAGTTGTACCCCGACTGCAGGCTCCCGGCGAGGACGGCCACCGTGCCGGAGAGCAGGATCGCGACGATCGCGTAGGTGGCGGCCGCCAGCGCCTTGCCGGCGAAGATCTGCCAGCGTTCGAGCGAGCGGGTGAAGATCGTCTTCAGGGTGCCGTTGTGGTCCTCGGAGGCGAAGATGTCGCCGGCCACCAGCGCGGTGATCAGCGGGAACATCCAGACCGCGCCGAACAGCAGCAGCACGAGGGGGACGGCGAGGCCGCTGCGATCTAGGTAGGAGGAGAAGGCAAAGTCACCGCCGTGCTGGGAGCTGTGGTGGCGGAAGTGAATCGCTAAAACGAACAGGATCGGGACGATGATCGCCGCCCCGAGACCGAGATAGGTTCGCTTCTGGTGGCGGAGCTTGAACAGCTCCCAGCGGTAGACCGTGCCGGTGCCCGGCATCAGGCCGCTGCCTCCCCGGCGTGGGCGGGCTCCGAAGCCGGCGCCGGCGGGTGCGGCGCGCGCTCGTCGCCCTCGGTGAAGGAGAAGAACAGATCCTCAAGGGTCACGGTCTGGGGCGCCAGCGCATGGATCAGCGCGCCGGTTTCGATCAGCGCCTGGGAGAGCTCCGCCACGGCCCCCTCGTCGGCGGTGAAGAGAATCCGCCCGTGCTCGTTGAGGTGCGCGTCACGGACCCCGGGCTGGGCGCGGCAGACGGCGAGCGCCCGCTCATCGTCAGTGGTCTCGAGCCGATAGGAGGTGCCGGCGGCGCCGCGCTGGAGGGCCGCAATCTCGCCCTCGTAGACGATCCGTCCCGAGCGGACGATGGCTACGCGGTTGCACACATCCTCGACTTCGGCCAGCAGGTGGCTGGACAGCACGACGGTCATGCCCTGGTCGGCCAGGCGCCGGATCAGCAGGCGCATGTCGCGCATGCCGGCGGGATCAAGCCCGGTGGCGGGCTCGTCGAGGAGCAGGAGCCTGGGCTGGCGCAGCAGCGAGGCCGCGATCCCGAGCCGCTGGCGCATGCCGTGGGAGTAGCCGCCCACGCGGTCCTTGGCGCGGCCGGCCAGCTCCACGGTGTCGAGGGCCTCGTCGATTCGCTCGCCGGCACCCCCGCCGTCGTAGGCGGCGAGCATCTCGAGGTTGCGTCGGGCACTGAGATACGGATAGAAGGTCGGGGCCTCGACGAAGCCGGCCACCCCCTCCAGCGCGGCCACGCTCTGCATCGGATCGCGCCCGAACACGCGGACGCTGCCTTCGGTCGGGCGGATCAGACCGAGCATCATGCGCAGCGACGTGGTCTTGCCGGCCCCGTTGGGGCCCAGGTAACCGTAGACGTCGCCGGTCTGGACGGTGATGTCGACACCGGCCACGGCGGTCAGCTCGCCGTAGCGCTTGACCAGGCCGCGGACCTCCAGCGGCGGCGGCAGCGGCCCGGCCTCGGTGGCGCCCGGCTCGGCGGCCGTCGGGACCGGCTCGGCGCTCACAGGGCCCGGGCGGCGGCGTCGGCGGCCGCCGAGGGCAACGAACCGACGACCGTGTACGCGAAGCCGTTGCGGGTGAAGTGGACCACCGTGCCCAGCGCTGTATCGAGTTCGGTGCCGGTGGCCCCGTTGATCGAAACGGTCGGCAGGCTGAGACCGCTCTGGCCGCTGTCGCCCTGGCTGGAACTCTTGGTCGTCTTCGCGGCCGCCGTCTTGACCCCGGCCGTCTGCTCGATCACCGCGATGCCGCCCAGGCCCTGGCCGTAGGTGACCAGCGCGGCTGGCTTGCCGCCCCAATCAAGCAGCGTGGCGCTGTGGCGGGGCAGGCCCACCAGACTGCTCGGCGCGACCAGCGAGAAGGGCAGCTTGGCCTTCACCGCAGCGAGGCCGTGCACGGCGGCATGACGACCGTGCTGGCCGGATCGCTTGGCCTGGCCCGCCTGGCCCGCCTGGCCGGCTTTGGCGGCGGCCGAGCCGGAGGCGATCTTGACCACCTTGGATCCGGCCGGGGGCGAGACGGCGAAGTTGGAGGCCGGCACGGCGCCGTAGGAGACATTGTCGGCCTTGAGCTCGAGCACCGGGGTGGCATTGCCGCGGGCGTAGACGGCAATCCGCAGCGGCACGCCGCGGATGGCGTCCCAGGCCAGCTGGGCCGAGCCGAGCAGGCCACCATCGTGCTTGGGCCCGATGCTTACCGTGTAGGCGGGCTGGCCACCGACGTCGGTCGGGGTCGCCCCGGACACGTCGGCGTGCTGCATGAGCTTGGTCAGCTCGGTCTGGATCTGAGCGATGCTGGGGATCGTGTCGGCCTTATGGCCGGCGGCGCCGTGGTCGGTGGCCTTGCCGGCCTGGCCCAGGTCGGCCGGCAGGGTGCCCTCGTAGACGGTGTGCGAAGACGGCTCGGAGATCCAGAATGAGCGGCCGTTGACCACCACCTGGGCGTCGCCGTTAGGGGACTGCAGTTCGAGCCGCAGCCGGTTCTTGGCCAGCCACAGGCGGCCGGTGGCTCCGGTCAGGATCGGGTCTGAGCCCTGCAGACTGGAGGCGTCGATCAGGTGGTTTGTGAAGGTGATGTTGGCCGAGATGCCCTGGACGGCGGGCGCGGCCAGCGCCGCGCGGACGGCAACGGCCAGCCGCTCGTGCTTGGGCACGGGACCGGAGCTAGAAGCGGCGACCGCGATCGCGGTTCCGGCGGCGATGGCTACCAGGAGACCAGCCAGGGCGGCGAGCAACCGCCGGGTCGACGCTGTACGCAGAAATCTCATGACCAGCTACCGCCTTTCTCGAACACGTTGTCCAAGATCGCAGACCACCTTGAAATTACTCTGACAGATGGCGTGGGCCGGCCAGGGCCGGTGACAGCCGGCCACCCGGCGGCCTGCGGCCCCGCTACCGTCGCACCGAGCATGTGCCGTCTGTTCGGGATGAGTGGCGGGAGCGAACCGGTGTCGGCGACCTTCTGGCTGCTCGAGGCCCCCGACTCGCTGGCCGCCCAGAGCCGGCGTGAGCCCGATGGCACCGGGCTCGGCCGGTTTGACCGCCGCGGCCAGGCGCTGGTCGACAAGCAGCCCCTGGCCGCGTACGAGGACCAGGACTTCGCTCGCGCGGCGCGGGAGGTCAACTCGCGCACCTTCGTCGCCCACGTGCGCTACGCGTCCAACGGCGGCCTCACGGTTCAGAACACCCACCCGTTCGAGCAGGCCGGGCGCCTGTTTGCGCACAACGGGGTGATCGGGGACGTGCCGGCCCTCGAGCGCGAGCTCGGCGAAGCGATGTCACTGGTCTTGGGTGACACCGACTCCGAGCGCTTCTTCGCCCTCATGACCCGCGAAATCGCCCGGTGCGGCGACATCGGCACGGCAATCGCGACCGCCTGCCGCTGGGTGGCCGAGCACCTGCCCGTGCTCTCGCTCAACTTCATTCTGATCACGCCCGAGGAGTTGTGGGCGCTGCGCTATCCCGATACGCACGAGCTGCACGTGCTCGAGCGCGGCCCGGGCGGACCGAGCGGCGCGCGGCATCTCGAGCAGGCCAGCGCGCGCGGCAGCATCCGGGTGCGAGCCGCCGCCCTGCGCGCGCGCCCGGCCGTGATCGTGGCTTCGGAGCGCATGGATGAGGACGCGGGCTGGCGTGCGGTGGCGCCGGGCGAGTTGCTGCACGTCGGCCCCGACCTCTCCGTGCACCGCCGTCAGCTCTTTGACGGCCCTCCCGCCCACCGGCTGACCCTGGCCGACCTGGATCCCAAGGCGGCGGCGTCCCAGCGAGCGTCCGCGCGAACGTGAGCGACTCCACCAGCCTCGTCTACCGCAGCGCCCAGGGCTATGAGCTCATCATGCGCGTCCTCTACGGACGCCACTACGGCGCCCGCCTGCGCGCCGTCGCTGAGCAGGTTCCGGGCGGCAGCTCGGTGCTCGAGCTCTGCCCCGGTCCCGGGGCGCTCTACCGTCGCCACCTGCGGGCGCGCGCCGGCGCCTACACCGGGGCTGACCTCAATCCCGGCTTCGTGGATCGCCTGCACCGCTTGGGGGCAGAGGCCGTCGTGGTCGATCTGACCGGTCCCGACCCACTGCCCGAGGCCGACGTGGTGATCATGCAAGCCAGCCTCTACCACTTCCTCCCCTCGGCCGAGGCGATCGTGGAGCGGATGCTGGACGCGGCTGGCGAGCGGGTGATCGTCGCCGAGCCGATCCGCAATCTTTCTCACAGCCGGCTGCCGGGGATCGCGGCGCTCGGGCGCCGGGGGACCGATCCCGGATCGGGCGCCGGTCACGAGCAGCGCTTTGACGAGCCGGCCCTGGACCGGCTGATGGCCGCCTACGGCGAGGCGATCGTGTCGGCGTTCACGATTCCCGGCGGTCGGGAGAAGGTGTTCGTACTGGACCCTCGGCCCGCGCGTCGATCAAGAACAGCGGGCGATCCTTGACCTGGTCAAAGATCCGTCCCACGTACAGGCCGACGACGCCCACGCTGACCAGGATCAGCCCGGCCAGAACGAGCAGGAGCACGGCCAGGCTGGTGTAACCGGGAACGGTCTGGTGGGGCTCGGCGAAGTAGTCAGCCACCTCGAACAGGGCCAGCCCGACGCCCACCGTCGCGACCACGAAGCCGACCAGCACGACGATGCGCAGCAGCACCGTGCTGCGGAAGAACATCCCGTCCAGCGCGACCTGGACCAGGCGGCCGGGCGTGTAGGCGCTGCGGCCCTCGTGACGCGCGGAGTGCTCGATCTCGATCGTGGTGGCATCAAAGCCGAGCCAGTCCAGCGCGATCATGTACTCGCGATCCTTGTCGCGCAGGCGCAGGAAGGCGGACACGACCCGGTCTGAGATCAGGCTCAGGGTGCTGTAGTCCGGCGAGGTCTCGGTTTCCAGCGTTAGCCGGCGGTAGAGGCGACTTCCCCACCGCTTCAGGCGGGGGTGCTGACGGCCCCGGCGAACCGTGCGAACCACGTCGAAACCCTCGTGGGCCGCCGCCCACAGCCGCGGGATGTCCTCGGGCGCCTCCTGCAGATCGCAGTCCATCACCGCCACCCAGCGGCCCTGAGCCTCCGAGAGGCCGGCGGTGATCGCCGCGTGCTGACCGAAGTTGCGGCTCAGGCGCAGCGCCTTGACGTGAGCGTCGGTCCGGGCCAGGCGCTGCAGGATGCTCCAGCCGTCGTCGAGGCTGCGGTCATCGACGAGCACCAGCTCGTAGCTGTCGGTGATGCCGGCCACGCTGCGCGTGAGCCGCTCGTGGAGTGCGTCCAGACAGCCCGCGCACGCGTAGACCGGGACCACCACGCTGAGCTGCATTTCACCGGTGCTCCCGGGGCTGCCCATGGTGTCCGCCATCTTGGCAGCGACGATGACGTGCGTGCAATGGGGATGGGTTGCGCTTGTGTGTTCAGAGGATTACCGCGCCTTCGGCGACTCGCGCGCGCCGAACCCGGCTCAGTGGTGCGGGGCGACGGTGAAGTGCAACTGGCGATAGTTAAAGCCGTAGGCCCCCGAACAATCGAGGTGGGGAGCGCAGCCGTCGAAGTTGGCCGCCCACTTGAGCCACAGCGTGCGGCCGTCGCGGCTGATCCAGCGAATCGGAAAGCCGGCGCCGTAACCGTTGGTGGGCCCGAAGTACGGCTCGCGGGCCACGAACGAGAAGGGACCCCAGGGGTGCGGGGCACTGAGGATCACCAGCTCGGCGCCGTCGCGCCAGATGCCGGGCGGCGTGGCCCCGTAGGACCACGTGAAGGTGAGCAGGTACTGGTGCAGCGGCGAGTCGTAGGCCATCTGCGGATAGGTGATGTGTCCCGCCCAGCTGGCGATCGGAGCGGCGGTCACACCCGAGCCGAACTGGGGCACGCCGCCGGGCATGGCCGAGACCCACTGCCACTTGCGGGGATCGGTCATGTCGGCCACGTCGGGCCGGCTGCGGCCCATGATCAGCGTGCTGGCGTTGAACTCGCGCTCGGTGGCGAGGGCGTATACCCAACCGTCGGGGTAGTAGCCGCCCTCGCCCCGGATCACCCAGCTGAGGTTGCCCAGCGGGGCGGCAAACCGGTGTCCCCCCGAGTGCCACGTCTCGCCGTTGTTGGACGAGTAGGCGATGCCGGCCAGCCCTCTGAACGGGCCGTTGCTCCCCCAGCGCCAATCGTTCTCCTGGGTCGCGAAGAGCACCTTCTGGGCCTCGACCAGACCGCTTGAGTAATAGGGCCCGAGGGGACCGGCCCACAGGGAACGGTCGTGGTGAATCTGGGCGTAGGTGTGGGGGGCGGGCTTGGTCGGATCACCGACGTGGGCGATCCGGATGTGGGGCGGCGTTCCAATCACCCGAGCGAGAGACTGCTTCCATACTTCGCTTGAGCCCACGTCGGTTTCCCCGTCGTTGACCATCGTGTACTGATTGCCATCGCCGGCCCAGACCGTGGGCAGGATGTCGCCGACCTGGTTGGCGGGCGGCGCGTAGCGGCCGCTCGTCCAGGTGGCGCCGCGGATCAGCGGGCTCGAGGGGAAGGGCGAGTCGTTGCTGCGCAGCAGGGCGGTTGCCCGGGCCAGGGCAGGGGCCAGCAGCAGGCATAAAAGCGCCAGACTGATGACCAAACCCGGGGACCGACGTCGCAAGACAGGCGAATTAAACTGGCGATCGGTCAGATTGGCGTCAGTCGGGCCTCGGCCGCGGCCGCCGCGGCCACGCTCAGCGCCTGTGGGGCTGCGTGAACACCAGCAACGCCGCCGGCGTGTGCCGGAAGAACCGCGGCGCTGATCCCGCCAGGGAGGCGATGCTCATCCAGCGAGGACGATTGAGCAGGAAGCGGGCCACGATGAAGTTGGCGACCCGCACCCGGGACAGCAGCTGAACCCCGCCGGGCGCGACGCTTCGGGGCACCGGGGCGCCCCGACGACGGCTCGGGTCCAGCTGGTCTCCGGGATGGGTGGCCTCAGCGGCCGGGCCGGCCCCGCTGGGATGCTCGCTGGCCAGAGCGATCCGTTTGGTCGCTCCGACCACATCCACCTCGCTGATCAGGACCCGCCGGGCCCGGGGCTGGGCCCAGTTGACCCCCGCCAGGTAGATTTTCAGAGGCTGTGCGGTGGTCCCGTCGGCGGCCAGGACGGCCCGGGGGCGGACGGCCGGGCCCAGCGCCCGCGCCACGCTGCGCCAGTTGGCCCGCTGAAGGTAGGGATAGGTCTGGACCTCGACAGCGGCGGCGGCGAAGCCGGTCAGCACGAGTACGGCCAGCACCGCCCCGGCCCGCGCGAGCCGAGGCGCCGTGCACGCCGCGGCGAGGACGGCGATGACCGGCACCAGGGCCGGAATCTCGTTGCGCGACAGGAAGTAGTCCTGACCGACGGCGGCCAGAATCAGCGGGCCGACGAACACTCCGGCCGCCACCACCGCGGCGACGACGGCACCCCGGCGGCGCTCGCCGTCGGGGCTGCCCCGCCCCACCAGCAGCAGGCTGACGACGAGCAGAACGAGGCCCAGGAGCAGCCCCTGGAGCAGCGTGGTCCGCCGATACAGGTTGCTGGCCGTCCATTCGACCACCCCCATCGAGATCCGGTGGGTGAGCGGGATGTTTGAGATCCACCCGGCGCCGTGGCTCGGCGCAGCGTCGGCGATCGCGAACGGGAGCATGGCCAGCTGGGCGGCGGCGACCACGGCGGCGGCGATCGCGGCGGCCCGGGTCCGATGGCGCCAGAGCAGGAGCACGGCCTGCGGGGCGATGGCAAAACCGGCGAAGAAATGGGTCATCACGGCCAGGGCCGAAAATGCCGTCCAGGCGATCAAGTTGCCGCGCGACGGCGCTCGCAGCGCCCGCGCGAAGGCGAGGAAGGCGGCGCCGGTCAGGGCCGCCAGGAGCATGTACGAGCGGGCCTCCTGGCCGTACCAGATGGCGAGCGGATTGACCGTCATCAGGGCCGCGGCGAGCAGGCCGGCCCGCCGCGAGATGAGCTCGCGGGTGGCCGCGTAGCCGATCGGCACCAGTGCGACGCTGGCCAGCGCGGACACGGCGCGCAACGCCACCGGGCCGGCCCCGAACAGCTTTGCCCAGCCCCAGACGAGCACGAAGTACAGCGGCGGCGTGACCTCAACCGTGGTCACGGTGTGGATCATGGCCCCGAAGGGGAGCCGCATCTCGTAGGCGGTCAGGGCCTCGTCGGCCCAAAGGCTCTGGTTGTTGAGGACCACGATCCGGATCACGGCCGCGAGCACGATCAGCGCGCCGAGAATCAGGGACTCGGTGCTGAGCACCCGACCCCCGACGGCCATCCCCGGACGCCGGCTGACCCCGACCGCCGGGGAGTCCGAGGTGGTCACTTCGCGGTCACCACTTAGACCAGCAACTCCCGCAGCGCTGCCACCACGTCGTCCTGGTCGGCCGCGGTGACCTTGGGATCGAGCGGCAGGCTCAGCGTGCGGTCGGAGATCGAGGTGGCGACGGGAAAATCCTCGGGGGCCAGGCCATAGCGGTCGCGATAGTAGGGATGCAGGTGAACGCCCCGATAGTGCACCCCGGTCCCGATCCGCCGTTCGTGCAAACCGGCCAGAAGCGCGTCGCGGTCCAGAGGGGCTTCCGTCCCGACCAGGATCTGGTAGAGGTGGCGCGCGTGGCGGGTGTCGGGCTCGGCCGGCGGCGGCGTGGCCACCGGCAGATCAGCCAGCAGGTCGTCGTAGCGTGCCCAGAGCTCGGCCCGGCGCTCGATCCAGGCGTCGAGCTGGGGCAGCTGATGCAGACCCAGAGCGGCCTGCACGTCGGTCATGTTGTACTTGTAGCCGGGCCGGACGACCTCGTAGTGCTTGTAGCCGGCGTCTGAGAAGCGCTGCCAAGCCCCGACGCTGAGCCCGTGCAGGGCGAGACGTTCGACCTCCTCGGCGAGCTCGGCGCTGGCCGTGAGCAGCGCACCCCCCTCGATCGTGGAGATGTTCTTGGTGACGTAGAACGAGAACGCGGTGACGTTCCCAAACGCCCCGATGCGACGGCCGCGCCATTCGGCGCCGATTGCGTGCGCGGCGTCCTCGACGATCCGCAGGTCGTGGCGTTGGGCCAGGGCGGCGAGGCGATCCATGTCGATCGGCCGCCCGGCCAGGTGGACGGGCATGATCGCGCGGGTCCGCTCGGTGATCGCCGCGTCAGCGGCCTCGAGGTCCATCAGGCCGGTGCCGGGCTCGCTGTCGACCAGAACCGGGGTCGCCCCGGCGTGCTCAACGGCGTTGGCCGAGGCGACGAAGGTCATGGCCGGGACCAGGACCTCGTCGCCCGCTCCGAGCCCGAGGACCTGGAGAGCGAGGATCAGCGCGGCCGTGCACGAGGAGACGCAGCGGGCGTGCGGGGCACCGACGTACTCGGTCAGCATCGTCTCGAAGCGTCCGACCTTGGGTCCGGTCCCGACCCACCCCGAGCGCAGGGACGCGACGACCTCGGCGATTTCGCTCTCACCGATCGTCGGACTCCCGAATATCAAGAAGTTCTCCCGCATCCCAGATCGGTCGCCAGGATGGCCCAGGACGACTGGGACGCTGTGCGCGCGTCCGGCTCCTCGCCCCCTGGTTGACCGTACCCGGGACGCAACCGGGCGCGACTAAGTGACGGCTAAACGCGGGGCGGCGATCGGGTTAGCTCCGCGTGTCGGTCTTGCTCGACTGCCGCCGTGTGGGAGGATCGAGCAACGATGACCACCGCTTCCCTCCCCCCCGGGCCTCGTCTGCCCCGAGTGCTGCAGACCGCCGGCTTTCTGCTCGGGGGCGCCCGTTTCTTGGAAGCGTGCCGGCGCCGCTACGGCGACGCGGTCACCTTCGGGACGCTGTTTGACGAGCGCTTCGTGATGGTCTTCGATCCGGAGTTGGTCAGGCAGGTCTTTCAGAGCTCAAACGCTCAGCTGCACGCCGGCGAGGCCAACACCCTGCTCGGCCCGATCCTGGGCGAGCGCTCCGTGCTGCTCCTCGACGGCGCCGAGCACATGCGCCACCGCAAGTTGATGCTGCCCGCCTTCCACGGACGCCAGCTGGCCGCCCACGCGGAGACCATGCGGGCCGCCGCCGACCTCGAGATCGACAGCTGGCCGGTGGGTCAGCCGTTCACGCTGCTGCCGAGCATGCAGGCGCTGACCCTGCGGATCATCCTGCGCGCGGTGTTCGGTTATGAGCCCGGAGCCGCCGAATCCGAGCTGCGCGGACGGCTGCGCGCCATGGTCGAGCCCCTGGCCCGACCGCGCGGGATGCTGATGGTCTCCGCGCTGCTGCGCGGCCGCGGCGACCGGCGGGGCGCGCTCGAGTTCGAAGCCCGCAAGCGGGCCGTGGACGAGATCCTCTATGCCGAAATTGCCCGCCGGCGCGAGGAGCCCGACCTGGCTGAGCGCGACGATGTCTTTTCCGCCCTGCTCCTCGCCCGCGACGAGGACGGGGTCGCCCTCACTGATCCCGAGGTCCGCGATGAGCTGCTCACCCTGCTGCTGGCCGGCCACGAGACGACCGCCACCGGCCTGGCCTGGACGCTTGACCTGCTGCTGCACGACGAGCGTGTCCTCGGCCTCGCCCGCGGCGGAGAGGAGCGCTACCTGGACGCGGTGGTGAAGGAGGCACTGCGGATCCGCCCGGTGATTCCGGGCGTGGGCCGAGTCGTGCGCGAGCAGCCGTTCCGTCTGGGCCCGTACGAGGTTCCGCCCGGGATCGAGATCAACCCGTCGATCCGGACCATCCATCGCCGCGCCGAGCTCTACCCCGAGCCGGGTCGCTTCCGGCCCGAGCGGTTCCTGGGCAGCGACGCGCCCGACACCTATACCTGGGTCCCGTTCGGCGGCGGCACCCGGCGGTGCCTGGGGGCGAGCTTCGCGCTGATGGAGATGCGGATCATCCTCGGCCGGGTGCTCGAGCGGACCCAGCTCACGGCCGTCGATGATGAGCTGGCCAAAGCCCAGTTCCGCGCCATCACCCTGTCGCCCAAGGGCGGAGTGCGGGTCCGTCAGTCGCGCATTCCACAACCGGCGGCCATCACTGAGCCCGAGCGCGAGCCGGTCGCCTGACGGTCAGCGAGCGCCGGTGGCGTAACGGATGATCGAGAGGTCGGTAAGCCACTCGACCGGTGAGAGGTCGTCGGTGTAGACCGTCCCGCCGGCCAGTCCCGGGCCCAGCCGGCCGCTGACTCCGGCCAGCATGGAGCGCAGCCCAACCGGGACCCCGGCCTGCGCGGCCAGCAGCCGGCCACTGGAGAGGGGGCGACGGCTGGCCAGCACGAGTGAGTTATCGGCGCTGAACCGATCCCGGGCGACGACCGGGAAGACGCCGTGCAAGGTCGCCGAAACGACCTTCTCCAGCGAATCGGATCCGGGGAGATGCCCGACGTTGACGATCAGCACGCCGCCCGGGTTCAGGTGCTCGCGCACCACGGAGAAGAACTCGCGGGTGAGCAGATAGAAGGGGATGTAGGGCTGCCGGTAGGCGTCGAGGAAGATCGCGTCGTAGTGGGCGTGGCTAGCCTGGAGCCAGGGCCGAGCGTCAGCCGTATACAGATGCAGGCGCGGACCGCTGAGATGGAAGTAACGACGACCGAGCCTTGAGAGCTCGCCGTCGAGCTCAACCGCGTCGACCCGCGTCCCGGGGTAGTAGTGCCCGTAGGCGCGGGCGATCGTCCCGGCGGCGTCGCCGAGGATGGCAATCCGGCTCGGCGGTGCCACCCCGCCGGCCGCGGGCAGGACGAGAAAGTCGTCCCAGTAGCCACCGGTCAGAAAGGTCCCGGGCTGATAGAGCGAGTGGATCGCCACCCCTTCGTTGAGCTGCAGCCAGCGCACGCCGTCGCGAAACTCGACCACGCGGGCGTACTGGTACGGGGTTTCGGTCTCGTAGATGACGCGTCCGCCCTTGACGTCGGCGCCGATCGCGGCGGGCGGGATGGCCAGCGTGGCCCCGACCGCCAGCGGCACGAGCAGGTAGCGCCGCGCGCCCAGGCCGATCGCGGCCACCAGAGCGAGCGCGAGCGCAAAGACCAGGAAGGTCCGGTGGGTGCCGATCAGCGGGATCAGGAGCAGCGCGGCCAAGAACGTTCCGAGCAACGACCCCACGGTCGAGATCGCGTACAGCCCGCCCGTCGCGCGCCCCGTATCGGTGAGGCTGGCCACGGTCAGGCGATTGGCGTAGGGCGCGACCGTGCCCAGCAGCATGACCGGCACCGCCACCAGCACGAGCACCGCCGCCAGCGAACCCAGGAACGCCCCCACCGAGAGTGACCCGAGAGCGTCGACCGAAAGGCGGAGAAACGGCCCCGAGATGAAGGGAACGATGGCCATCAGGACGGCGGCCAGGAGCACGACCGCGCACAGCCCGCGCAGGGTGGGACGGCGATCGGCGATTCGGCCCCCGATCGCGTAGCCGGCCGAGAGGGCGATCAGCACAGTGGCGATCGTGTTGGCCCAGATGATCGTCGAGGCCCCGAAGTAGGGCGCGAGCAGGCGGGCGGCTGAGATCTCCGCGCCCAGGCTCGACGCCCCGACCGTGAACACCACCGCCCGCAGCAGCAGCGGGCGCTGCGGGGCTTGCGACGGTGTCCGGGCGGCCAACGTCGAGGGGGTGGTTTCGGCGACCTCGCCGACGTGGGGCATCGGAGCAGATTAGGCTCTCGCCCCGCCGTGCTGCTCTACACCAACGTCCTGTCGGGCAACTGCTACAAGGTTCGCCTGCTGCTCGCCCACCTCGGACTCGAGTATCAACGCCATGAGCTCGACGTGTATGACCGCTCCGATCGCCCCGAGGTGCTGGGGGACCTGAACCCGGCCCTGCGGGTCCCGACCCTCGTCCTCGACGACGGTCGCGCTCTGGCCGAATCCGGCGCCATCCTGTGGCACCTCGCCCAGGGCAGCGAGTACCTTCCCAGCGACGACTTCGAGCGTGCCCAGGTCCTGCAGTGGATGTTCTTCGAGCAGTACGACGTCGAGCCCAACATCGCCGTCGTGCGCTTCTGGGAGCTGGGTGGAATCCATGCCCTCGCGAGCGCGCGCGAGGCCAAAGTAAAGGCCGGTGACCGCGCGTTGAACGCGCTCGAGCGCCATCTCGGGCAGCACGAGTTCCTGGTCGGCGAGCGGTACTCGATCGCCGACATCGCCCTGTTCGGCTACACCCACGTCGCGCCCGAGGGCGGCTTTGCCCTCGAGCGCTACCCGACGGTGCGGTCGTGGCTGACCCGGGTGGCAGCGCAACCCGGGCACGTTGCCATCACCGACTGATCGTCTCGTCCTGGGGCCGGGCGTCGGCGTTGGCCAAGATCGCCTCGCGGACATAGGCGGCCAGCCCCTGAGCCACGCCGTCGTAGCTGGCGCCGTAGCGCGGGTCGCCGACGTACAGCTCGGCCAGGTTGCGGTGCATCGAGACGCTGACCGGATAGAACCACTGGGTGATGTGCTGGCGGTGGCGTTCCGCGACGGCCCGCGCCTGCTCACCGTCGGCCGGCTCGCCCGCCGCCATCAGGGCGGCGAAATCGGTGACCTGCTGCTCGGCTTCGGCGCGGATCGTCGACCACTCCGCCTCGTCGTAGGAGGCCGCGCGGCGGCTTGACTCCTGGTAGGCGTCGGTGTGGCCCCAGCGCTCCCGAGTCTCGTCCTCATACTCGGTGGGGTCGAAGTCCTTGAACATCGTCATCTCCTTCTGGTTGGTGCCGGTGTCGTGGGCGGCGAGGGCCTCGTCGAGAGCGCGAGCGGTGGCGCCCAGACGCTCGAGTCCGAGCTCGACCAGCTCACGCTGGCGGCGCAGCGCGAACCCGCGGTCATAGCTCGGATCGTCAAGCAGGCCCTGGACCTCGGTCAGCGAGAACCCGAGCTGGCGCCAAACGAGGATCTCCTGCAGGCGCTCGAGGTCGGCGTGGGCGTACAGCCGATAGCCCGCCTCACTACGCCCGCTCGGCCGCAACAGACCAATCTCGTCGTAGTGGTGCAGCGTGCGCACGGTCACCCCGGCCAGCTCGGAAACCTCACCTACGGTTCGCATGTGGGCCACGGTAATGCCTCACGTGGCGTGAGAGTCAAGGGGGTCTTGGGAAGTGCTTGCCACTAAGCTGGCCGACTCATGCGTGAGGCGCTGATCTGCGAGCCGCTGCGCACACCGGTGGGCCGTTTCGGCGGCATGTTCCGCGATGTGCCGGTGACTGACCTGGCCGTGACGGTGATCAAAGCCGTGATCGAGCGCACCGGGCTGCCGGGGGAGCAGGTGGACGACGTCCTGCTCGGCCAGGCCTACGCCAACGGCGAGGCGCCCGCGCTGGGGCGGATCGCCGCACTGGACGCGGGTCTGCCGGTTGAGGTCCCGGGACTTCAGATCGACCGGCGCTGTGGATCGGGGCTGCAGGCCGTGATCGAGGCCGGGATGCAGGTCCAGACCGGAGCCGCTGACCTCGTTCTGGCCGGGGGCGCCGAGAGCATGAGCCAGACCGAGCTGTACTCGACGGCGCTGCGGTGGGGCGCGCGCTCGGGTGGGGCGATGCTCGAGGACCGTCTCGTCCGCGGGCGGGTCACGGCCGGGGGCGCGAACTACCCGGTGCCCGGCGGCATGATCGAGACCGCCGAAAACCTGCGCCGCGACTACTCGATCCCGCGCCAGGAGCAGGATGAGCTCGCCCTGCGCTCCCACCAGCGCGCGGTTCACGCCCAGAGCCGCGGCGACTTTGCCCACGAGATCGTCCCCGTTGCGATCTCAGACCGCAAGAACGCCACCCGGACGATCGACCGCGACGAGCACCCCCGGGCCGACGCCACGCTCGAGAGCCTGGGCGCGCTGCGGCCCGTGATGGGCCGCAAAGACCCCGAGGCGACGGTCACCGCGGGCAACGCCAGCGGCCAGAACGACGGCGCCGCTGTGTGCGTGGTCACCCACGCCGAGCGCGCGGCGCAGCTCGGCCTGCGGCCGCTGGCCCGTCTGGTCGGCTGGGCGGTGGCCGGCGTGGCTCCCAGGACGATGGGGATCGGCCCGGTCCCGGCCACAGCCAAGCTGTTGGGTCGGACCGGGCTGTCGCTGGCCGACATGGACCTGATCGAGCTCAACGAGGCGTTCGCCGCCCAGGCGCTGGCCGTCCTGCGCGAATGGGATCTCCCCGACGGGCTGGAGCGCGTGAACGTCAACGGTTCGGGCATCTCGCTGGGTCACCCGATCGGCGCCACCGGCGGTCGGATCCTGGCCACCCTGCTGCGCGAGCTCGATCGTCGGGAGGGCCGCTACGGCCTGGAGACGATGTGCATCGGCGGCGGTCAGGGCCTAGCGGCGATCTTCGAACGCGTGCCCGCGTGAACACGTGCCCGGACGCGGGGGACGCCGCCGACGCGGGCGACGACGGCGGCGGCGGCGGCGGCGAGGCGACGCTGCGCGAGGTGATCGCCGCCCTCGCCCCGATGCAGCGGCGCGCCGGGGAGAGCGGTGAGCGCGAAGCCGCCGATTGGATCGCGCGGCGCCTGGCCGATGCCGGGTGCCCGGCAGTAATCGAGGAGGAGGAGTTCCTGGACGGCTACGCGCGGGTGATCGGGCGCCTGGCCGCCGCCAGTACCGCGGCGGGGGCCACCGCCCTGCTCAGCCGGCGCGCGCGGCGGCTGGCCAGCGCCGCCGCCGCCGCGGTGACGCTCGCCGTCGCCGATGACATCTCCAACGGGCCCCGGGTCTTCCGGCGGGCCACCTCCCCCCGCAAGACGACCTGGAACGTGGTCGGCCGCTGTGGCGATGAGCGGGCGCAGCGGACCCTGGTCCTGCTCGCCCATCACGACGCGGCGCCGACCGGAAAGATCTTCGACGATCGCCTGCAGACCTGGTTCGGAGAGCGGTTTCCCGGAGTCCTGGAGCGGATCGACACCTCGCTGCCGCTGTGGTGGACGATGCTCGGCGCCCCGGCGCTGGTCGCGGTCGGGGCCGCGCGCGGACGGCGCGGGATGCTCGGGGCCGGTCTCGCGACTTCGGCCCTCGGCGTGGCCGCCTTTGCGGACATCGCGTGCAGCCCGATCGTTCCGGGCGCCAGCGACAACCTGACCGCGGTGGCGGTCCTGGTCGCGATCGCCGAGCGGCTGGCGAGCGATCCGATCCCGGGCCTGCGGGTCCTGCTGGCCTCGTGCGGCGCCGAGGAGGTCATCCAGGGTGGGATCTACGGCTTCGGCCGTCGCCACTTTCCCGAGCTCGACCAGGAACGAACCTGGTTTCTCAACCTGGAGACGCTCGGCTCGCCGAAGCTGATCCTGCTCGAGGGCGAGGGGCCGGTGATCATGGAGGATTACACGGACCGTGACTTCCGGGACCTGATCGGGCGCGTGGCGCAGCGGGCCGGCGTTCCGATGCGACGCGGGATGCGCGCCCGCAACTCGACCGACGCGGTGCTGCCCAGCCGGGCCGGCTACCCGACCGCGACGCTGGCCTCGATGAACCGTTACAAGGCGCTGGCCCACTACCACCAGATGTCCGACACGCCCGAGAACGTCGACTACGGCACCGTCCGCCAGGCGCTGGTGGTCACCGAAGCGGTCGCTCGCGAGCTCGCCACCAGTCCCTGGCTCTGAGCGCACGTCCCCCGCCCCGACGCGGTGGATCAGTCGGCTTTGGCGCGGGAGGACTCGGTCTGTGGCTGGCCGGCCAGGGCCAGGCGCCGGCCCCAGGCAAAGAGGTTCTTCTCGGTGTGCAGGTGCATGAACGTCTCGGTCTGACGAACGTCGGCGTCGGACCGGATCGTGTCACTGATGATGGCACCAGCGGTCTGAGCTGACGCGCGAGGCCGATCAGCTCGTCCGGCTCGGGTCATCTTGAGGGCCCGGCCCGACCGCTAAGCGGCGACGGCTGCAGACATCGCGGGCGGGCGCCAGAGGGCGTCGTCGCCGAGCGGTTCGCGGACGGCGCGGCCGTCGGCGACCAGCTTGATCAGGGCCGCCTCGGCCGCCTCGCGATCCGGGGCGTCGTTGCCCTCGGCCATCAGGGCGGCCACCTCCTGGGTGGTAAGCCCGCTGGTGAAGCGCTGCAGTAGCGGCGCCGGCGTGTCCGGCGCAGCTCGGCGCTCCAGCGTCGGATCGAGGTTGGCGATCAGGATGTCGTAGGCCTCGACGGGCTGAAAGCCCCCCGCGATCAGGGTGGTGCCGTGGGAGCGAAACACGACCGAGGGAGCGGTGAAGCGGACGGGACCGTCGCTGGCCGCGGTCTTGCCCTGAAGCTCGGCCGGTGAGCCGGCCGCCGAACGCGAGTCGGCGCGGTCACTCTCGTAGGCCGCGGTGACCTCGGGCGAATCCAGGCGGGCGATTATCCGACCGGCGTCGATGCCCGGGACGGCGACGAGCGCCGCCTCGAGCTGGGCGTCGTCCTCGAGCACCAGCGGGGTCGTGAAGTTGGCCAGCTGCAGCGCCCGGAACACGGCCCATTCGCTGCCGGGACGGGCCAGCCGAGCGGCCACGATCGCGCGGCAACCGCGCGCGGTGGCGCTGATCTTCTCCTTGGGGGAGGGCGAAAACGGCATCCCGTAACGGCGGAAGTGCAACTGGCCGAGCGCCCCGCGCAACGGCGTGTAGCCGCGCGCCTCGTACTGGGCGGCATCCTCGGTGAGACCGATTACGGTCAGCTTCCAGCGCAGCTGGTCGCCATAGCGCCAGGCGAGCACGTGCAGAGCGGGGTTCGCGGAGTAACCCCAGGGGCAGGCGGGATCGTTGTACAGAGTGGCTTCGATATCGGGTCGACACTTTCGGTCATTCGGTTGATGCCTCAAGTATATGCGCCAGCTGAGCTCCCCGATTTTTCGGTGCGTTGGCCGAGTGCGTGGGGTCCGTGATCACCCGATCGGCCGGGGTCACGGTCGCGGTGGCAAAGCCGGCCTCGCGCAGCCGGAGCTCAGCCTCGGCGGCATCGGCGAAGTGCAGGTAGACGCCGCCGCGCACGAACGCGGCGAGCAGGAGGCGGAAAACCCGGATCTCGGGGGTCAGGTCACTCCCGAGATGCAGGTCAGACAGATAGCGGCCGGTGGCGAAACCACCCAGCACGCCGGCAAAGCGCCGCCACAGGGCCTCGAGATCGGTGGGTGCCACATAGCCGAGCAGTCCCTCGGTGATGATCGCCAGCCCGGCGCCGGGGTCAAGCTCGCCGGCCAGCGCAGACAGGCTGAGGGGACCCTGGTCGCGCAGCGCGTCGAGATCACGAACCTGGTGACGCTCGCCGAGCGAGCCGATGCGCTCAAGCGCCCGGCGCTTGCGTGCCGCCATGGCGGGCAGGTCGGCCTCGATGTAGGTGAGCCGGTCGCCGTAGCGCTCCGCGAAGCGCCAGCCCCGCGGCGAGAGCCCGGCCGCCACCTCGATCACCTGGGTCACCTGATCAGACTCGATCGCGACCTGCAGCCGGGCGTCGATCGCCCGGTGGCGGGCGAGCAGGTAGGGCTGAAGGGTGGGACCGCCGACCGCGCGGCTGGCCCGCATCGCCGGCTCCAGAGAGGAGAACAGCAGCCTTCCCTCGTTGGTGGTCAGAGCCGGGTGCGAGAGGCCGTTGCGCGACCACACGTAGCCGGTGTAGTGCGCGGTCGGGCTGATCGTGTCCGAGCCGCTCACGGCCCGAGCTCCTGCTCGAGGCGGTCGAGCAGCACCGCCTGGGCGGGGTTGATCTTGGTGCGGGCCTCAAGCAGCCCGAACCACTGGGCCCGATCGACTTCGGGAAACTCCTGCCGGCGACCCGAGCGGGGCGGCCACTCGAGCGTGAACAGGTTGCTCTGGATGACGTCCGGGTCAAGCTCCCCGGCCAGCGCCCAGGCCCGAACCCGCTTGCCGGATTTCTGGCGAATCTCCCCCAGGTCGGTCGGCTCCCCTGGCGGTGGCGCCACGCCAAGCTCCTCGCGAAATTCTCTCCGGGCGGCCGCCAGCGGCTCCTCATCAGCGCCATGCTCCCCCTTGGGGATTGACCAGCCGCCGGCGTCCCGCTGGGCCCAGAACGGGCCGCCGGGACGGACCAGGAGCACCTCGAGCATCCCGGTGCTGCGCCGGTGCAGCAGGATGCCTGCGCTGCGGGGCGATGAGATTGACGGCGTCACCGGGTCAGACATATCGAAGCTTTCACCCAATTGTCAAAGAGTCCGTGTTCAATCGGCGGCAGCGAGACCGGAGGTAGACGACGTGAGAACGCTGGCCAGCTGGTGCTTCAGACACAAGTGGTTGACGATTGTGGCCTGGATCGTGGGCCTGTTCGCGCTGACCGCCCTGCATTCAGCGGCCGGCAGCGCCTACAGCGAGAACTTCAGCCTTCCCCACACCCAGAGCTTTGACGCCATTCGTCTGCTGCAGCGCAACGCGCCCCGGGCCTCGGGCGAGACCGATCAGCTCGTGTTCGGAGTCATGGCCGGTACGGTCCGGGCTCCCGCCGTCCGCGCCCGCGCCCGGGCTCTGTTTGCCACCGTGGCCAAGCAGCCCCACGTCTCGAGCGTGGGCTCCCCGTACGCGGCCGACGCCGGGCGGCAGATCTCGCCCTCGGGGCAGGTCGCCTTCGCTGAGATCACCTTCGACAACGCCGCCAACAAGAATCAGATCACCTCCACGGCGGCCAAGGCCCTGGTCGACAAGATCACGTCCGCCTCTGACCATGGCGTGCAGTTTGCGGTCGAGGGCAACATCGCCCGCAGCGGTAACCAAGACAACCAGTCGAGCGGGATCATGTTCGGCTTCCTGGCCGCGGCGATCGTCCTCTTCATCGTCTTCGGCTCGCTGGTCGCGATGGCGCTGCCGCTGCTCACCGCCGGCCTTTCGCTGGGCACCGCGATCGCGATCATCGGCCTGCTCTCGCACGTGTTTAACACAGCCTCGTTCTCGAGCGAGCTGGCGCTGCTGATCGGCCTCGGGGTCGGCGTCGACTACGCGCTGTTCATCGTCACCCGTTACCGGCAGGGGCTGCTCCGGGGCCTCTCGCGCGAGGACGCGACCGTCGAGTCTCTGGACACATCGGGCCGGGCCGTGCTGTTCGCGGGTGTGATCGTCGGCATCGCGATGCTGGGGATGTTCGCGCTCGGGGTGAGCTTCCTCTACGGCGTGGCCGTGGCGGCGACGATCGCCGTGGCCTGCACCGTGCTCGCCGCGCTCACCCTCCTCCCCGCCCTGCTCGGCGTGACCGGCCGGCTGGTGCCGAGGCGGCGCGAGCGACGGGAGCTGCGCGAGGGCACGCTCAGCACCACCGACGAATCACCGCTGTCGCACTGGACCCAAGCCATGGAGAAGCGGCCGGCCGTGTTCGCCGCCATCGCCGCGCTGGTCATGATCGTGCTGGCGATTCCCTTCTTCTCGATGCGACTCGGCTCCGCCGACGCCGGCAGTGACCCGGCCAGCTCGACCACCCGTAAGGCCTATGACCTGCTCGCCAAGGGCTTCGGGCCCGGCTACAACGGCCCCCTGCAGCTGATCGCCCAGGTCGGCTCGCCCGCGCAGCGGGCGGCCTTCGTCTCAGTCGAGCAGACGGTGGCCAAGACCCCGGGGGTGGTCGGCTCGACCGCCCCCCACTTCATTCCGGGCACGGGTGGCCACGCCACGGTCGCGATCGCCGAGATCTACCCTCAGGGGTCACCCCAGGACGCCTCGACGGCCGACCTGCTGCACCACGTGCGCGGCTCGATCGTGCCCGCCGCCAGCCGCGGCACCGGCGTGAGGGTGCTGGTGGGCGGAACGACGGCGATCTTTGATGACTTCAGCCACGTCCTGTCGGCCAAGCTGCCGCTCTTCATCGGCGTCGTGGTCCTGCTCAGCTTCCTGCTCCTGATGCTCGTGTTCCGCAGCCTCGTGATCCCGCTGACCGCCGCGCTGATGAACATGCTCTCGGCCGGAGCGGCGTTTGGCGTCGTGACCGCCGTGTTCCAGTTCGGCTGGGGCGACGCCCTGCTCGGGATCGACAAGGCCGGACCGATCGAAGCCTTTCTGCCCGTGCTCATGTTCCCGATCCTGTTCGGCCTCTCGATGGACTACGAGGTGTTCCTGATGAGCCGGGTCTACGAGGAGTGGCATCGCCGGCGCGACAACACGGCCGCGGTCACCCACGGTCTGGCGGCGACCGGACGCACGATCACCGCCGCGGCGACGATCATGGTGCTGGTCTTCGGCGCTTTCGTCCTGGGCGGCGAGCGGATCATCGAGCTCTTCGGGGTCGGCTTGGCCGGCGCGGTGCTGCTCGACGCGCTGATCGTTCGCTCGGTCCTCGTCCCGGGGGTGATGATGCTCTGCGGCGAGCGTAACTGGCGGATCCCGGGCTGGCTTGACCGCGTGCTGCCTCACCTGAGCATCGAGGGCGAGAGCGCCCGAGCGATGGCGGCCGAGCGGGGCCCGACCGCCGGGGCGTCTGATTTCCCCGCGATACCCGACCCCGAGAGCCAACCCGCAGCCCGCTGAAGGGCTGGACGGCGCCGCGCTTCAGGCGGCGAGCGCCCGCGCCTCCGCCTCGTCCTCGGCCCCGCGGACGGGCTCGCGGGGCGCGCGCACCTCGACGGTGGCCGGGCGCCCGCGCAGCCTCGTGCCCGCCACCGCGACGGCAACCAGACAGAACCCCGCGGCGACCGCGAAGGCGAGGTCAAAGCCATCGGTGAGGGCACGCGCGGCGCCGACGCCGGTCTCGGCGGCGCTCTGGCCGGCGGCCAGCGTGCTGAGGACGGCGAGGCCGAGCGCACCCCCCATCAGCCGGGCTGTGTTGAGCAGGCCCGAGCCGATGCCGCTCTGGGGGCCGGTCACGTCCTGCATGGCCACGATCGTCGCCGGCACAAGCGAGAAGCCCATCCCCAGCGCGGTCAACAGCGAGCCGCCGAGCACGGTGGTCAGGTAGCTGCCGCCGGGGGCGATCTGGGCGAGCCACAGCATCCCAGCCAGCATCGAGACCATCCCCGCGGTGATCACCCGCCGAGCCCCGAAACGGGCCACGACCCGCGGGGCGAGCGTGGACCCGGTGAAGATCGAGAGCGTCATCGGCAAGAAGGCGAGGCCCGCTTCGACCGCGTCGAAGTGCAGCACCTGTTGGAGATAGAGGGTGATGAAGAACCAGGCCGGGAAGTTCGCGGCGTACATGAGCAGGACGACGAGGTTGGCGGCCCGGAGCTGGCCGTGGCGGAAGATCGAGAGCGGGATCAGCGGCTCGCGCGCCACCCGGGCCTCGACCAACACGAACAGGGCCAGGAGCACGAGACCGGTGGCCAGGGGGGCCAGGACACCGGGCGCGCTCCAGCCCAACGTGTCGGTGCGAACGATGCCGTAGGTGACGCCGACCAGGCTGGCGGTGATCAGGGCGGCGCCGAGGGCGTCGAAATGACGCCGGCCTTCGGCCGGTGCGATCGCGGGAATGGCGCGGAAGCCCAGGGCCACGACGATCGCCCCGAGCGGCACGTTGATGGCGAAGATCGCCTCCCACCCCAGCCCCTGGGTGAGCACGCCGCCGAGCAGCGCGCCCGAGGAGGCACCGAGCGCTCCCATCGCGCCCCACAGGCCCAGACCGCGGTTGCGCTCGGGGCCCTCGGGCAGCGTGCTGGTGATGATCGAGAGGGTGGCCGGGGAGGTCACCGCGCCGGCAATACCCTGGACGGCGCGGGCGCCGATCAGCAGCCCGCGCGAGGCGGCCAGGGCGCAAGCCAGGGAGCTGAGCGCGAACATCGCCGTGCCGGCCAGGAACACCCGCCGGCGGCCGAGCAGGTCCGCCGCCCGGCCCCCGAGCATCAGCAGGCCCGCGAAGGTCAGGGTGTAGGCGTTGACAACCCACTGCAGGCCGGTGGTCGAGAAGTGCAGTCCGGTGCGGATCGAGGGCAGCGCCACGTTCACGACCGACACATCGAGGATGACCATGAACTGAGCGAGGCAGACGACGAGCAGGAGCACGTTGGAGCCGCTCAGTCGATTGGTCACGAAGAGCTTGGTTGCGTTCATGGACGACAGTGTGCGATCATTCGTATCCAGGTACAAGAGAAGGAGTTATCCTGGTAGTCGCGATTCCCCCCACCGAATCTGAGGTCACCGGTCTCTCACCCGGACAGATGGTCGGAGTCACGTCCGAGCGCCGCCGTGACGAGCTCGCTGACTTCCTACACAAGCGCCGCGCCCACCTCAAGCCCGAAGACGTGGGCCTGCCCGGCGGCGGGCGGCGGCGAACTCCCGGTCTGCGCCGCGAGGAGGTCGCTCATCTGGCCGGAGTCGGCGCCACCTGGTACACGTGGCTGGAGCAGGGCCGTGATGTCCGCGCCTCGCTGGACGTGCTCGAGGCGCTCTCGCGCGCGCTGCGCCTGACCCCGGCCGAGCGCACCCACCTGGTGCTGCTGGGGCGCGGCGTGCAGCCGCCGCCCTGCAAGTCGGCCGAACGCGTGTCGCCGACGGTCAAGCGGCTGATCGAGAACCTCGGCCCCAACCCGGCCTACGTGCTCGGCCGGCGCTGGGACTACCTGGCTTGGAACGAGGCCGCCACGGCGCTGTTCGGTGACCTGGGCGCGGTCCCGCGGGCCGCGCGCAACCACGTGTGGATGCACTTCATGGACCCAGCCCGGCGCGAGATGTTCCCCGATTGGGAGCGCAGCACCCGCCTGGTGGCCGCCAAGTTCCGCGCCGACTGCGCCCGCCACATCGGCGATCCTGAGTTCGAACGGCTGATCAGCACTCTGCTCAAGGCCAGCCCCGAGTTCTCCCGGGCCTGGAAGAAGCACGAAGTGGCGCGCAGCGGCGAGGGACGTAAGGAGATCATCCACCCGGTGGTCGGGCGCATGGTCTTCGAGCACGCTGTCTTCAATCCCCAGGAGGCGCCCGAGCAGCGGATGATTCTGTACTCGCCGCAGGCCGAAGAGCACACAGCCGCCAAGCTCGCTCAGCTCCTCAGGTAACCGCCTCGGGAGCGGGGGGCCCGGGCGGCCCCGGGGGCCCCGGGCGCGGGTGGCTCGATCAGCCCCGGGCCGGTAAGCGGTACATATGTACCGGTCATTGGTACACTCGTACCGTCATGTCTGCCACCGCTGCCACCGCTGCCACCGCTGACACCACCCTCACCACGGCCACCCCCCGTCCGCGCGGGGCCGCGCGCCGCGAGGCGCTGCTCGAGGCCGCGTTGCGGATCGTGGCCGAGGTGGGAGCCGACGCCGTGACCCACCGCCGGGTGGCCGAGGTGGCCGATCTTCCGTTGGCCTCCACGACTTACTGGTTTGACTCCAAAGAGCACCTGCTGACCGCCGCGATCGAGCTGGCCGCCGAGCGCGACATCGCCCGCGTGCGGAGCGTGGTCAACAGCGCCGGACCCGAACCGATGGACCCGATCGAGCTCGTAACGTCTCAGATCCTCGAGCCCATCGACCATGAGCGCCCGGGGAGCCGCGGCTCCTTGATCGCCTCCTATGCGCTGCTGCTCGAGGCGGCCCGGCGGCCGGCGCTGCAGGCGGTGGCGACCCGCTGGAGCGAAGCCTACGTCGAGGCGCTCGGGGCCATGCTCGCGGCCGCCGGCTCGTGCCAGCCCCGGGCCGACGCCCAGTTGCTGATGGCCACCTACGACGGGCTCCAGTTCGAGCAGCTCGCCACCGGCGTGAGCACGAGCCTCACCTCGCGGCTGCGTCGGGTGGCCCGGTCCCTGCTGGAGACGTCATGAACCGCCGCCGGGAGGGCTCGGCGCCGGCGATCGCGCTCGTGCGCGTGCTGCTGCTCTTCGAAGCCTCGCTCTACGCGGCGGTAACCCCGGTCCTTCCTCACTACGCCCACACGCTCGGCGCGTCCAAGCCGGCCGTCGGGGTACTCGCCGCCGCTTATTCGGCCGGCGTCATCCCCGGCTCGCTGCTCGGCGGCTGGCTGGCCGCACGAGTGGGCGTGCGCCGGACGACATTGGTCGGGCTGATCGTGTTCGCGGGTGCCGTGGGGGCGTTCGGGTTCGCGACCGATCTCGTCGCGCTGGACATCCTGCGCGTGATCCAGGGCGTGGCCTGCGGCAGCATCTGGGCCGGGGCCCTGACCTGGGCGATCGCCGTGGCCCCCCGTGAGCGCCGGGGCGCGGTGATGGGTTCGGTGATCGGCGCCGCCATCTTCGGCACCCTGCTCGGACCGCTGCTCGGCGTGTTCGCGGTCACCGTCGGGACCGCTCCGGTCTTCTCGGCCGTCGGAGCGATCTCGCTCGGGCTCGCGCTCTGGGTGCGCCGGCACCCCGAGCCCGCCGTGCGCGAGGCCGAGGCCGGGCCCGCCCGGGCCCCCGTGGCCACCCTGCTCGGCAGCCGGGGTCTGAGGCTCGGCACCTGGCTGGTCGTGCTCGAGGCGATGACGATCGGCGCCACGAGCGCGCTGCTGCCGCTGCGGCTCTCGCACCTGGGCGCCTCGGGTCTCGCGATCGGCGCCACGTTCCTCCTCGCCTCGGCGCTGAGCGCGGCGCTGGCCTCGCTGGTCGGCCGCACCACCGATCGGCACGGCGCCGCCCGCCCGATGGCCCTCGGCCTGCTGACCAGCGCGGTGCTGATCGCGCTGCTCCCCGTGCCCCACAGCTGGCCGGCGACCGCGGCGCTGAGCGTGATCGTGCTCGGCGGCCCGCTGACCGGCCTGATGATTCCCGCCGTCTCGCTGATGACTGACTCGGCCGAGCGGGCCGGCCTGGCTCTCGTCCTGGTCACGACGATCATCAACCTCGGCTATGCGATCGGCGAAACGATCGGCGCCCCAGCTGCGGCCTCACTCTCGAGCGCCACCAGCGACGCCGTGCCGCTGCTCGGCCTGAGCGTGGCCATGCTGTTGTCGTTGCGCTGGGTGCGGGCCACCCGTCGCGCCGCCGCGTCTTCATCCCCGCCGGCCACGCGGCCCGAGACCCAAGCGCCGGCACCGCGCGTCCTCAGCCACCATTGAGTCTGCCCGGCTAGAGCCCTTCGACCGGTTGCTCGGTCACGTCGCGCGCGACCAGCGCCGCATAGGCGCCCCCGCGCTCGAGCAGCTCCTCGTGGGTGCCGCGTTCGACGATCGTGCCCTTGTCCAGGACCACGATCTGATCGGCGTCGCGGATCGTGGACAGGCGGTGGGCGATGGTGAGGGTGGTCCGGCCTTCGGCCAGCCGTTCGAGCTCGGCTTGGACGGCGTACTCGGTCTGGGTGTCTAGCGAGCTGGTGGCCTCGTCGAGCACGAGGACCGGCGGGTTGCGCAGCACCGTGCGGGCGATCGCCATGCGTTGCTTCTCGCCCCCCGAGAACCGGTAGCCGCGCTCACCGACGACCGTGTCGTAGCCGTCAGGTAGCGAGGCGATCAGCGTGTGGATGCGAGCCGTGCGCGCGGCATCCTCGATCTCTTCGTCGCTGGCCTGCGGCCGGGCGAAACGGAGGTTGTCACGGACGCTGGCGTGAAACAGGTAGGTCTCCTGGGAGACGACCCCGACGGTGGCCGCCAGCGAGGGCAGCGAGGCATCACGCACGTCGACGCCGTCGACCGTCACCCGGCCCTCCTGGGGCTCATACAGGCGCGCGACCAGGTACCCCAGCGTGGTCTTGCCCGACCCGGTCTCGCCGACGATCGCCGTCCGCGTCCCGGCCGGTACGTCGAGGTTGATGTCGCGCAGCGTCCACGGGTCCTGGTCGCCGGTGCCGTAGCGGAAGGAGACGTGCTCGAGACGGACCTCGCCCAGAACCTCTTCGGCCCGGAGCTCGACGGGATGCTCGGCCTCGATGATGTCCACCGGGAGATCGAGGTACTCGAAGATGCGGTCAAACAGGGCCAGCGAGGCCTCGATGTCGGCGCCCACCCCGAGCAGAGACTGGATCGGGAAGAGCAGCCGCGTCTGCAGGGTCGTGAAGGCGACGACGGTGCCGATCGTGATCGAGTGACCGAGGAAGCTCTGTCCGGCCAGCCAGTACACGATCGCCGGCTGGATCGCGAAGGTCATCTGGATGGTCGACATCACCCACCGCCCAGCCATCCGCGAGCGCACCTCAAGGTCGGCGATCCCCTTGGACTCCCCGGTGAAGCGATGCGCGAGGTCGGCGCTGCGGCCCATCGTCTTGCCGAGCATGATCCCCGAGACCGACAGCGACTCGGAGACCAGCGCACTCATGTCGGCCAGCCGCCGCTGCTGCTCGGAGGTGATCTTGCGCCGCACCTTGCCGACCCGCCGGGTCAGCCACACGAACAGCGGCACGAAGACCAGCGAGAGCACGGCGAGCCGCACGTCGAGAATGCACATTGCGACCAGCGTCGCGATCACTGTGGTGGCGTTCTGGGCGATCGTCGTGGCCGTGGTGGTGACCACGCTCTCCAGGCCGCCGATGTCGTTGGCGATGCGCGACTGGACCTCGCCCGTGCGCGTGCGCGTGAAGAAGGCCAGCGACATCCGCTGAAGGTGCCTGTAGACGGCGGCGCGCAGGTCGTGCATGACCCTCTGGCCGATCGAATTCGACAAGTACGTCTGCCAGACCGAGAACACCGCGGTCGCAATCGCGATCCCGATCATGCCCGCCACCAGCTCGGTGAGCAGGGTGGTCCGGTGGTGGAAGATGCCCTGATCGAGCACTGCCTTGAGCAGGAACGGCGAAACCATGCTCAGTCCGGCGCTGAACACGATCATGGTCAGGACGACGGCCAGGCGCGACCGATAGGGCCGGAACAGAGCCAGGATCCGATGGGTGTCGCGCTCGCGGCTGGGATCCATCAAGGGCGGCGGCTGCTTGTCGCTGCCACCGCGCAGGGCGCGCATCCCCCCCGCGCCGCCGGCGCCGTGGGAAGCCGCAAATCCTCGTCCGCTGCTCATCGCGCTTTCATGATGACGTACGCCGATGCTCGGCCGGGAGCGGCCGGCACGTCGGCCGGGGAACCAACACCTGAATATCCGCTCATGCGATAATACGAGCATGAGCCATGGCGCTGAGGCCCATCTGACCTTCCTTTCGGCCATCACGGCTCGGTCGGTGGCCGAGACGATGCAGGCGCTCGCGACTCCCAGCCGGGTTCGGATTCTCAGTCGCCTTGGCGCCGGACCGTGCTCGGTGGGGGAGCTCGCCGGTTCGGTCGAGATGGAGCAGTCGGCTGTCTCCCAGCAGCTCCGGGTCCTGCGCCACCTCGGACTCGTCGTCGGCGAGCGCGATGGCCGGCAGGTCATCTACGCGCTCCACGACGACCACGTCCGTGCGTTGCTCACCGAAGCGGTCTCTCACACCGAGCATTTACGGCTCGGTCTCGCCGCCAGCCCCGCCGACCAAGCGCTCAGAGCATGACCGCCAACGGCCCCGCCCTGCTCGCGGCGGCGGCGGGCGTCGGCTTCGGGCACGCCATCCTCCCGGACCACTGGGTGCCGCTGGCCGTCCTCGGACGCACCCGGCGCTACCCACTCTCGCGAGTGGCTCGCCTCTCCGGACTGGCCGGCGTCGCCCATGTCCTAGTCTCGATCATCCTCGGCGCGGTGATCATCGCCGTTGGCCTGCAATTCCGCTCGACGATCCAGAGCGCGCAAGACACCATCATCGGCTGGATCCTGATCGCCACCGGCATCGGGTTCGCCGTCCTCGAGCTCAGCGGCCACGGCCACGGCCACGGGCATGACCATGACCACGACGACGAGCACGACCACGACCACGACCACGACGACGGGAAGTCACGGCGCAGTCTGGGTGGGCTTGCGGCGGTGATGGTCCCGTTCGGCGCGGCGGCCTCGCCCGACCTGACGATCCTGCCGGTATTTCTCGCGGCCACCGCCGCCGGGGCCGGGACGGCGATCGGGTCGCTGGTGATCTTCGCTGTCGTCACGATCGGGACGATCGTGGGACTCACGCTTGCCGCGACCCGCGGCGGCTACGAGATCCGCGGTCAATGGCTCGAGCGGTGGGGCAACGCCTTCACCGCACTGGTGCTCATCGTCATCGGGCTGCTCGTCCTCACCGGGACCATCTGAGGCGCGGTGGAGCAGGCCGGCCCACGGCGACCGACTGGCGGCGGCGAGCAGCTTGCGCAATGGAGGGGATTCTCGGTCGGGCCAAGGGGCGCAGCCCGCCGGTAGAGTCCAAGCCATGAACGACGATTGGCGTGTGCGGATCGACCTGGGCGACGGCCACCGGGCCCGCGAGCTCACCGACGAGCTGCGGGCCCAAACCCTGCAGGAGGACAGTAAGCGCTCGCTGCACGACCGCGTGATCGTGTCCGCGGACGAAGGCGAGGTCTTCTGTTACACCGACACCCACGAGCAGGCCGAGCGCGCCAGCACGATGATCGAGGCGCTGGCCGCCCACCACAGCTGGGCGGCGCCCGTCGAGCTGCGCCACTGGCACCCCACCGCCGAGCGCTGGGAAGAGCCCGACGTGCCGCTCCCCGCCGATGACGCGGCCCGCGCCGCCGAACGCCACCAGCGGATCGAGCAGGAGCGCGTCGATTCCGCTGACCAGGGGTATCCCGAGCTCGAGGTCCGCGTGCAGTGTGCCTCCCACGGTGACGCCAACGCCCTCGCCGAGCGCCTCCGCGACGAGGGGATCCCGGTCGTCTCCCGGTGGCGCGCGGTGCTGGTGGGAGCACTTGACGAGGACAGCGCCGCGCAGCTGGCGAAACGGCTCGAGGCTGAGGCTCCGGCCGGCAGCGAGGTGACGGTGGAGGGCAACCTCCGGGTCGTGTACGAGGACGGCCCCTGGCGTCCGTTCGCGATTCTCGGCGGCCTGGGGGGCTGATCCACCGCGTCTGGCGGCGCATTCCGCCGCCCGGGGTGGACATCCGGCCCGGAACGGGGATACTGCGCGCTTGCGCGAAGACGCCCCCAACGACAAGCCCCAGGCCCCGCCCGTCCCGGCCCCGACCGAGCCCCTCCGTCAGCCTTCGCCCGACACCGGAGCGCGCCAGAGCTCGTTTCCCCCGATCGCCGAGTACGCGTTCCTGTCGGACTGCGAGACGGTGGCCCTGGTCGCCCCCAGCGGCTCGATCGAGTGGATGTGCCTGCCGCGGGTCGATTCGCCCAGCGTGTTCGGCAGCATGCTCGATCGCGACGCCGGTGGCTTCCGCCTCGGGCCCGATGGCGTCACCGTCCCCGCGGCCCGACGGTACCTGCCGGGCACGATGGTGCTGGAGACCAGCTGGGGCACCGGCTCGGGGTGGATCATCGTCCGCGACGTGCTCCTGATCGGTCAGTAGCACCACCCGAACGACCGCTCGCACACCCACAAGCGCGCTCCGACCGAATACGACGCCGACCACGTCCTCCTGCGCACGGTCCGCTGCGTCAACGGCGAGGTTCAGCTGCTGCTGGACTGCGAGCCGAAGTTCGACTACGGCCGCGATCCGGCGGAGTGGCGCTACAGCGGTGAGGGCTACGGCGAGGGCATCGCGGCCAGCGCCGACGGCAGCGTCGAGCTTAAGCTAACCACCGACCTGATGCTCGGCTTCGAGGGCTCGAGGGCGACCGCGCGCCACCTGCTCAAGGAGGGCGAGCTCGTCTACTGCGCGCTGTCCTGGAGTGAGCACGCGCCGCCCCAGGACATCAAGGAGGCCTACGGGCGGCTGGTCTGGACCGCCCACCACTGGCAGCACTGGCTGGACCGCGGCAACTTCCCCGACCATCCGTGGCGCACCTTCCTGCAGCGCAGCGCGCTCACACTCAAGGGACTCACCTACGCGCCGACGGGCGCGCTGTTGGCCGCCGCGACCACGTCGCTGCCCGAGACCCCGCAGGGAGAGCGCAACTGGGATTACCGCTACAGCTGGATCCGTGACTCGACCTTCATGCTCTGGGCGCTGCTCTCACTCGGCTTTGAGTGGGAGGCCAACGACTTCTTCTACTTCATCGCCGATGTCGCCGCGGGGGAGGAGAAGCTCCAGGTCATGTACGGGATGGGCGGCGAGCGCGACCTCGACGAGCACGTTCTCGATCACCTCGAGGGCTACGAGAACGCCCGACCGGTGCGGATCGGCAACGCGGCCTACGAGCAGGACCAGCACGACGTGTGGGGGGCGCTGCTGGACTCGGTGTACCTGCACACCCGCTCGCGCGACTCCCTCGACGACCGGGTCTGGAAGATCCTCACCCGCCAGGTCGAGCGCGCGATCGAGAATTGGCGCGAACCCGACCGCGGGATCTGGGAGGTTCGCGGCGACCCCAAGCACTTCACCTCCTCGAAGGTCTTCTGCTGGGTGGCCTGCGACCGCGGGGCGCGGCTGGCCGAGCTACGGGAGGACTTCGAGACGGCCGAGCGCTGGGGTGGGGTGGCCGACGAGATCCACGCCGACGTCTGCGAGCACGGCGTCGACGAGCGTGGCGTGTTCGTCCAGCACTACGACACTGACGCGCTCGACGCCGCCCTGTTGCTGCTGCCGCTGATGCGCTTCCTGCCCCCCGACGACCCGCGGATCCGCGCCACCGTGTTCGCGATCGCCGACGAGTTGACCGAACAGGGGCTGGTCCTGCGTTACCGCACCGACGAAACCGACGATGGCCTGCAAGGCCGGGAGGGGACGTTCCTGATCTGCTCCTTCTGGCTGGTCTCGGCGCTGTGCGAGATCGATGAGCTCGATCAGGCGCGCACGCTCTGCGAGCGGTTGCTCGGCTACGCCAGCCCGCTCGGGCTCTACGCCGAGGAGGTCGACCCCGAGACCGGCCGCCACCTGGGCAACTTCCCCCAGGCGTTCACCCACCTGGCTTTGATCAACGCCGTCATGCACGTGATCAAGGGCGTTGAGGTGGACGTCGAGCGTCAGTCTCCCTGGGCCGATTGGCGCTAGCCCGCGCGGGGGCCGAGTGCGACCCGCAGCGTCTTGAGCTGGTTGATGAACCCGGACTCGACCGAGGTCGGGTGGCCGATCATCTCCATCTCGGGATAGCGTGCCAGCGTCTCCTCGAGCATGATCTTGAGCTCCAGGCGAGCCAGCGCCGTGCCCAGGCAGAAGTGCCGGCCACCAGCGCCAAAGGCCTGGTGCTCGGGATTGCGACCCACGTCGAAGCGGTCGGGATCCTCATAGCGGCTCTCGTCCCGATTGGACGAGACATACCACATGACCACCTTCTCGCCCTCGCGGATCTGCTGGCCGCCGAGCTCGACGTCGCGGGTCGCCGTGCGCCGGAAGTGCGCGAAGGCCGGGAACATGCGCAGCGCTTCCTCGACCGCGCTCGAGACCAGACTGGGATCCTCGATCAGCAGCCGGCGCTGCCCCGGGTTCTCCATCAGGGCCCGCATGCCGCTGCAGTAGGTGGCCTTGGTGCTGTCGTTGCCGGCCGCGACGAGCAGGAAGAAACCCATCACGATCTCGTGCTCCTCGAGCTTGTGGCCGTCGATTTCGGCGTGTACGAGGACGCTGGTCAGATCTTCGGTCGGGCGCTCGCGGCGCTCGGCGATCATCGTGGCGCAGCGGGCGAAGATCTCGGGGATCTCCTTCTCGAGGATGCTCTTGATGCCGTCGGGGTTGAGATCGGGGTCTCCGGCCCCGAGCGCCGTGTTCATCAGCCGGGCCCAGACCGCATCGTCCTGCGCCGGGATGCCCATGAAGCTGCCGATCACGCGGGAGACGATCGGCTGGGCGACATCGGTGACCAGATCGCAGGTCTCGCGTCCCTCGAGGCAGTCGAGCGCATCGTGGACGATCTTGCGGATGGCCGGCTCATGGGCGGCGATCCGGCGGGGTGTGAAGCCGGCCTGGAAGAGCATCTTCAGGCGGTCGTGCTTGGGCGGGTCCATGCCGATGAACATCGCCTGCATGAGCTCAAGCGGGAAGACGTCGCTGATCGCAGTCACACCCCCGCGCTCGGAGGAATAGGTGCGCCAGTCGCGGCTGACCGTATGGATGTCGTCGGCGCGGGTGATCGACCAGTAGCCGTCCTCGTCGGGGTACTCCGTCACCCGCGAGGTCCAGTGCACCGGACACTCGTTGCGCAGACGCCCGAACAGCTCGTGCGGCGGTCCGTCGGTCCACAGGGCGCGCTCGGTGACGAGCACCTGGTCGAGGTCGCTCCCGGTTGATGTCACTGCTCCTCCTCCTGACGCTGCCTGACGGTGTGGCCGATCCTATCGCGGACTGGCTGGCTGGCCAGCCCGGATGGGGCTGGCGGGCGGCTGCGCGCCGACGCTACGACGCTTGACCTGCGGTTGCTGTTCGCGGCCACGCGAGCCGCCAAGCAGGTGGAACCGGGGCAGTGGCCGCGCATGCTCGAGCTGATGCTGGACGCGCTCGAGACCCGACCGCCCGGCTAAGGTTGCTCTCCTTTCCCCGGGCGAGAGGAGAGACAGCGTGAAGATCCGAGCCGCCGTACTCGAGGCCTTCGGCTCACCGCTGAACGTCACCGAGGTCGATCTGGCCGAGCCGCAGGCCGGCGAGGTGCTCGTGCGGCTGCAGGCGTGCGGGGTCTGCCACACCGATCTGTACACCGCCTCGGGTGTCGATCCCTCCGGATACGCGCCCACCGTGCTCGGGCACGAGGGCGCGGGCGTGGTCGAGCAGGTCGGGGAGGATGTCACCACCCTCGCGCCGGGTGATCAGGTCGTGACCCTGTTCTCCCCCCAGTGCCGACAGTGCGTGCACTGCCTCAGCCCGCACACCAACCTGTGCCTGGCGATACGCGATCAGCAGAACCTCGGTTACCTCCCGGACGGGACCGCCCGGCTCTCGCGCGACGGAGAGCCGATCCGCCACTTCATGGGCACGAGCACGTTCGCGCAGTACACGGTGATGCCCGAGATCGCTCTGGCCAAGGTCTCGCCCGAGGCCGAGCCCGATCACTCGTGCCTGTTCGCCTGCGGGCTCACCACCGGGCTCGGCGCGGCGATGAACACGGCCCAGGTCTCGGCGGGATCGACGTGCGTCGTCTTCGGAGCCGGGATGGTCGGCCTGGGGGCGGTGGCCGGCTGCCGGTTGCAGGGCGCCGAGCGAGTCATCTGCGTGGACATGTCGCCGGAGCGGCTCGCGCTGGCTCGGGGCCAGGGTGCGACCGACACCTGGGTCGGGGGGCCGGACACGGTCGAGCGCGTGCTCGAGGAGACCGGCGGCTTCGGCGCCGACTACACCTTCGAGGCCACCGGACTGGTGGCCGTCATGCGTCAGGCGGTGGAGGCGGCGCGGATGGGCTGGGGTCTGTGCACGGTCGCGGGCGTGGCCGGCAAGGGCGAGACGCTGGACATCATCCCCCGTCTGCTGATCACCGGCCGGCGCGTGTGCGGCTCATCGTTCGGCGGCGTCAAGGGCCGCGACCAGGTCCCGGAGCTCGTCCAGCTCTACCTCGCCGGCCAGCTCGACCTCGACCCGTTCATCTCGCACCGGATCCCGCTCGACGAGGTCAACCGCGGCTTTGAGCTGATGGAGCGCCAGGACGGGATCCGCAGCGTCATCACCTTCTAGTGCGCGGGGAGGCCAGGGGCCGGATCGAGACCCGAGTGGTGTAGACCGTGGTGCCGGTCGCGGGCCCGTCGGCGGGGTACTCCTGCACGGTGAATCCCCAGCACCTGAAGCCGGGCGTGAAAGAGGGTGCTCAGCTCGTGCACTCCGGCCTCGATCACGCTGGCCAGCGGGTTGGGAACCGCCGCGTCGAAGGGGCCCGGCCGCCCGTTGCCCGTGTAGATCACCAGGCGCAGGTCGCGGAGGTTCTTGGCCAGGGTGGCCGGGTCGTGGCCCCCAGTTGATCTCCTGGGTGGCCCGCGGCCCGAAGAACGAGTTCGGGGACACGCCGTCAAGCCCGGTCTCGGTGGCGTTGATGATCGGCGTGACGAGCGCCTGGGAGAGGCCGGCGATCGCGCGCCCGCCGCGGGCGGCGCGGCGCCGCGGTTACCTGCCGGGTAATCGACGGCCGGCCGGCCGGATGAGACCGTGCTGGCCATGAGCACACGATCACTCCCCACCTCCCCCCTGGCCTCCGGGCCCGGGCGCGTGCGCGGCGCGCTTCTCAGCCGCTGGGCGCCACTTCCGGTCATTCTCGCCGGCACCTTCATCGTCGTCCTCGACTTCTTCATCGTGAACGTCGCCCTGGCCTCGATCCGATCCGGCCTGCACGCCTCGAGCGGCGCGCTCGAGTGGATCGTGGCCGGGTATGGCCTCACCTCGGCCGTGTTCCTGATCACCGCCGGCCGCCTCGGTGAACGCTATGGCCGTCGGCGCCTGTTCGTGGGCGGGCTGGCTCTGTTCACGCTCAGCTCGGCCGCCTGCGGTCTGGCCCAGACTCCCGCGACCCTGGTGGGCGGCCGGCTCGTCCAGGGCCTGGCCGGAGCGCTGCTGATACCCAACGTCCTGTCGCTGATCGGCGTCCTCTACACCGGCGTCGACCGCGCGCGGGCGTTGGCCGCCTACGGGATGACGATGGGCCTGGCCGCCGTCTCGGGCCAGCTGATCGGCGGCGTCCTGGTCGCGGCCGACCCGGGGGGCCTGGGTTGGCGCAGCTGCTTTCTCATCAACGTGCCGATCGGTCTCGCCGCCCTCGTCCTGGCGCCCCGCGTGGTTCCCGAGTCCCGCGCGCCCGACGCGGGCGGCACTGACCCGATCGGGACCGCGCTGATCACCGCCGGCCTGACCGCGATCGTGCTCCCGCTGGTCGAGGGCCGTCAGTACGGGTGGCCGTTGTGGACGTGGCTGTCGCTGGCTGGCGCCCCGGTGCTGCTGGTGGGCTTCTGGCGTCAGCAGCAGCGCGTGGCCCGTAACGGCGACGCCCCGCTGCTGCCCCCCGTCCTGTTCACGGCGCCGGGCTTTGGCACCGGCCTGCTGGCCCAGTTCGTGTTCTGGTGCGGCCAGGCCTCGTTCTTCCTGTCCTCGCGCTGTACCTGCAGCTCGGACGCGGGCTCAGCGCGCTGCAGTCCGGCGGGGTGTTCACGGTTCTCGCCATCGCCTATCTGTTGGCTTCGCTGCGGGCGCCCGCGCTCACCGAGCGCCACGGGCGGCGGATCCTGGCCGTCGGCGCCGGTGTCCTGGCCCTCGGGCACCTGGCTCTGCTCGGGGCGGTGGCCGAGGTCGGCGTGAACGGCTCGGTGGTGGTGCTGGTGCCCGGACTGATCCTGGTCGGGGCCGGCATGGGTCTCGGGATCACGCCCCTGGCCACGCTGATCATGGCCGGCATGCGGCCCGAGCACGCCGGCGCGACCGCCGGCATCCTGGCCACCATGCAGAACGTCGGCAACGCGCTGGGGACCGCCGTCCTGGGCGTGGTCTTCTTCGGCGCCGTGCCGGGCGGCTTCGGAGTTGCCTTCGAGCTCAGCGCCGGCGTGCTCGCCGCGACCCTGATCGCCGTCGCCGGCCTCACGCGACTGCTGCCGGCGCCGGTAGCCTCGTGATCATGGCCGCCGACAACCGGGTCGGGACGCTGCTGCGTGACTGGCGACAGCGCCGGCGCCTGAGCCAGCTCGACCTGGCCCTGGAAGCGGGCGTGTCGACGCGGCATCTGAGCTTCGTCGAGACGGGCCGCTCGCGACCGAGCGTGGAGATGGTCCTGCATCTCGCCGATCAGCTCGAAGTGCCCCTGCGCGAGCGAAACCAGCTCTTGCTCGCGGCCGGCTACGCCCCGCGCTACGAGGCCCGCTCGCTGGAGGAGGACCCCGGGCTGGCCTCGGTGCGCGACGCTCTGCACCGGGTCCTGACCGGCCACGAGCCCTACCCGGCCTTCGCGATCGACGGGGGCTGGAACCTGGTCATGTCCAACACCGCGCTGGACCCGCTGCTCGAGGGCGTGGCCCCCGAGCTGCTCATACCGCCGGTCAACGTCATGCGCCTGGCCCTCCATCCCCAGGGCCTCGCCCCGCGGATCCTCAACCTCGGCGAGTGGCGCGGCCACCTGCTGGACCGCCTCTCACGCCAGCTCTCGGCGACCGGCGATCCCCGGCTCGAGGTCCTCCTGGACGAGCTGCGCGAGTACCCGGGCCCGCGCCTCCAGGACGCCTCCGACGGGCACGCGATCATGGTCGAGTTGCAGCTCAGCGCCTCGCCGCAGGGCGGCGAGCTGCGCTTCTTCAGCACCGTCACCACGTTCGGGACCGCCGCCGACGTGACCGTGTCCGAGCTCTCGGTGGAGGCCTTCTTCCCCGCCGACGCCCAGACCGCCGAGCGCCTGCGAGGCTGAGCGACCGGGCCAGGGGACCGATCGGGCGCCACGAGCCGTATTGAGGTCATGGGCCGCGCCGTCTCTGTCCTGTCCGCGGTCGCCATCCTGGCCGCGGCTGCCATCCTGGAGGGCGCCGGCGGCACGGCGCCGTCGGGCGAACGGTCGCCCGAGGCCCGCGGCGAGCGCTCCGCGCCTTCCCGCGCGACGCGACCCATCTGATCGTGTGGGAGTACGGCCGGCTGACCGCCCGTGGCCTGCGTCACTTCCCGCCCCGGCTCGCCGCCTTTCAGATCCCGGCGCTGCGCTACGGAACCCACCAATGCGCGGATCCGAACCACGAGATCCTGTTCTCGATCGGGCGCCGAGCTTTTCAGGCCGACATGTACATCGGCGCCGGCGCCGGGCGCGGGGTGCGCGACCGGCTGGCCGCCACGCTGGACAGCCTGCGCCTGGCCCGGCCTGACCCCTGGCTTGGAGGTTCGCTCCACGCTGGCCCTTGACGCCACTTCGGTTCGCCGATCCCGGGCCTGCCAACATTGAAGAATGCAGAGCGTGTACCAGGCGGTCGGCGGCGACGAGGGCCTGCTTCGCCTGGCGCGGTCATGGCATCGCCACGTGTTGGCCGACGAGGTGGTCAGCCACGCGTTCAGCCATGGTGTCCACCCACAGCACAGCGAGCGACTCGCCGCGTATTGGGCCGAAGCCCTCGGCGGCCCTAGCACTTATTCCGAGACCGATGGCGACGAGACCTCGGTCGTGCGGATGCACAGCGGCAATGGACAACACGAGGAAATGGACCGCCGCGCGATCGCCTGCTTTGACCAGGCCCTGACCGACATGGGACTGGTCGACAGCGGACCCTTGCGGCAAGTGCTCCATGACTACTTCGCGTGGGCCACGACGACGACGATGTCGCGCTACCACGATTCCGCGGACGACGTTCCCGACGGCCTTCGCATCCCCCGCTGGTCCTGGGACGGTCTCCAGCCCTGAGAGCCGTCAGCGACGGCGCGCCGCGGGCTCAAGGGCCGGGTTACCCCAGCCGCCGTCAGCCGGGCTGAGGTTGACGCCGGGGGCCACGATCTCGTCGATCCGGTCCAGGACTTCGTCTGACAGGGTGACGTCGGCGGCCGGGAGCTGGGACTCGAGCTGCTCCATCGTCCGCGGCCCGATGATCGCCGCGGTCACGGCCGGATGGCGGATCACGAAGGCCAGCGCCATCTCGATCAGCGTCATTCCCGACTCCTCGGCCAGCCCGGCCAGCGCGTCGGCCGCCTCGAGCTTGTGCTGGTTCTCCGGCCGTGACAAGTCGTAGCGGTCGGGGATGCGCTGCGCCCGCGTCGAGCTGGGCGCCTCGGCGCCCTTGCGCCACTTGCCCGACAACCAACCGCCGGCCAGGGGGCTCCACGGGATCACGCCCATCCCGTGACGCTGGGCGGTCGGCAACACGTCCCGCTCGATTTCCCTCACGAGCAGCGAGTACGGCGGCTGCTCGCAGACGAAGCGCTGGCGGGCGCGCTTGTCAGCCACCCACTGGGCCTCGACGATCTGACTGGCCGGGAAGGTCGAGGAACCGAGGTAGCGGACCTTGCCCGCGCGAACCAGATCGGTGAGCGCGGCCAGCGTCTCGTCGATATCGGTGTCGGCCTCGGGGCGGTGGATTTGGTAGAGGTCGATGTAGTCGGTGCCCAGCCGGCGCAGGGAGTTCTCGACCTCTTTGATGATCCAGCGCCGGGAGTTGCCGAATTCGTTGGGGTCGTCGCCCATCGTGCCGTGGACCTTGGTGGCGAGCACGACGTGGTCGCGCTTGCCTCCGGTCAGGGCCTTGCCGACGATCTCCTCTGACTCGCCGCGCGAGTAGACATCAGCGGTATCGATGAAATTGATCCCGGCGTCCAGAGCGCGGTGGATGATGCGGATGCTGTCCTCGTGGTCGGGGTTACCCCAGCCTCCGAACATCATCGCCCCGAGACAGAGCGGAGCGACCTTGGTTCCTGTGCTGCCCAGCGTTCGATATTCCATCCTGCTCACCCTACTCACCCCCCTTGCCGATCTCGTGAACCTGGTTTGCGCCTGCTCGCCGCCGCCCCCCGCGCGCTGACGCCGCTGGCCCTCGTGGCCGCCGCGCTCGCCCTGGTGGTCCCTTCCGGCGCGCTGGCCCAGCGCTCGGACCTGCTGCTGGCCCTGCTCGTGCTCGTCACCGCGCTCGGGATCTCCGCCTCGGACCTCGCCCGCCTGCGCGACCACGTTGTCGCCATCGCGCTGCTCTCGGTGCTGCCCATGGTGGCGCTGGCCGCGCTGGCCTGGGTGATCGGCCGGCCCTTTGCCCCAACGTCCGCGACGGTCTGCTCGCCGTCGGGCTCTCGAGCTCGGAGGTGGCCTGCGTCGGGCTGGTCGCCCTGGCCGGAGCCGACGCCACGATCGCCCTCGGCGCGGTCACCGGCTCCCTGGTGCTGGCCGCGCTGCTCGGCCCGGTGGCGATCGGGCTGCTCGCCGGTCACACGGGCCACGCCGGGACCGGGCACCTGCTCGGCCGCTTCGCGCTGGTGGTGATCGCGCCGCCGGCCGCGGGCACCGTGGTCCGCACGATCGCTCCCGGCATCGCCGCCGGCGACCGTGAGCGCGAGGGGGTGGCGGCGCTGACCGTGGCCGGGCTGGTCTACGCCGCCCTGAGCGGTACCGCCGGGACCCACGGGCTCGCCCGGCGCTGCTGGCCGCGCTGGTCTTCCTGCTCGTCTCGGGCCTGGTCGGCGAGCTGTGGCGGCGGCGTATCGCCACCGGCGCCGCGGCGGTTCCCGGTGCGCTGGCCATCGGGATGCGCGACTTCGCCGTCGCCGCGGCGCTGGCCGCCCAGGCCTTCGGCCCGCGCACCGCGGCCGTGCCCGGGGTCTACGGTGTGGTCATGCTCGTGGCTGGCGCGGTGGTGGCCGGGCGGCTTGGCCGCGGCCGGCTTTCCAGCCGGCGCGAGGCTGCCACACCGAGCGGGCTATGAACCGGTGACGCCGGGGATCCAGCTCGTCCCGGCCAGCGGCACACGCGCCATCGCGGCCGCCTCGATCGTCAACGCGACCAGGTCCTCGGGCTCGAGGTTGTGCAGATGGGATTTCCCGCACGCGCGGGCGAGCGTCTGGGCTTCGAGCGTCATCGTGCGCAGGTAGTTGGCCAGCCGCCGTCCGCCCTGCACCGGATTCAGGCGCGCCGCCAGCTCAGGCTCCTGGGTCGAGATTCCGGCCGGATCACGGCCGGCCTGCCAGTCGTCGTAATAGCCGGCCGAGGAGCCGATCTGCTCATAACCGGCCTCGTGTTCGGGGGCGTTATCGCCCAGGGCGATCATCGCCGCCACCCCGATCGAGACGGCGTCGGCCCCCAGGGCCATCGCCTTGGCCACGTCGGCGCCGTTGCGGATTCCGCCCGACACGATCAACTGCACCTCCCGGTGCATGTCAAGGTCGACCAGCGACTGGACGGCCTGCGGAATCGCGGCCAGGATCGGGATCCCGACGTGCTCGATAAACACGTCCTGGGTGGCGGCGGTGCCGCCCTGCATACCGTCGAGGACCACCGCGTCGGCCCCGGCCTTGACAGCCAGCGCAACATCGAAGTAGGTGCGGGTGGCGCCGACCTTGATGTAGATCGGGATCCGCCAGTCGGTGATCTCGCGCAGCTCATCGATCTTGATCTCGAGGTCATCGGGCCCGGTCCAGTCGGGGTGCCGGCAGGCGCTGCGCTGATCGATCCCCTTGGGCAGGTCGCGCATCTCGGCCACGCGATCGGAGATCTTGTGCCCGAGGAGCATCCCGCCCCCCCCCGGCTTGGCCCCCTGACCGACCACGACCTCGATCGCGTCCGCCCGCCGCAGGTCGTCGGGGTTCATCCCGTAGCGCGAGGGCAGCAGCTGATACACGAGCTTGGTCGAGTGGCCGCGCTCCTCCTCGGTCATGCCCCCGTCACCGGTGGTGGTGGAGGTTCCGACTTCGCTGGCTCCGCGTCCGAGGGCCTCCTTGGCGTTGCCCGACAGGGCGCCGAAGCTCATCCCGGCGATGGTGATCGGGATCTCGAGCTTGACCGGCTCGCGGGCGAAGCGGGTGCCGATCGTGACGTCCGTCGCGCAGCGCTCGCGATAGCCCTCGAGCGGATAGCGCGAGACGCTCGCCCCGAGGAACAGGAGGTCGTCGAAATGAGGCACGGGGCGCTTGGCGCCGAAGCCCCGGATGTCGTAGGTCCCCTCCCGGGCGGCGCGCTGGATCTCGGCGATCGTGCCGCGGTCAAAGGTCGCCGATTCGCGCAGGCCGGGGTGCCAGCCGGCCGGGTGACCGTTGCCGTTCGCGAGGCTCATGCCGCCGGCTTCATCCCGGGGAGGCTCACTAGTAAGCCCCGACGTTGTCGACCTTGAAGTTGTAGAGCTGCCGAGCCGAGCCGTAACGGCGAAAGTCGGCCGGGTCGGCGTCGATCTCAGACCGGCTCAGCAGCTCGCGCAGTTGCTCGAGGTGCTCAGACCGCAGCTCCTTCTGGATGCAGTCGGCTCCGAGTCCGGCCACGGAGCCGCGCACGAACAGCCGCGCCTCGTAGATCGAATCGCCGAGCGAATCGCCGGCGTCCCCGCAGACCACCAGCGTCCCCTTCTGGGCCAAAAACGCGCTCATGTGGCCGACGTTGCCCCGCACCACGACGTCGGTCCCCTTCAAGGAGATGGCGCAGCGCGCCGAGGCGTCCCCGTGGACGACGAGCAGGCCGCCCCGTCCGCTGGCCGCGGCCGACTGGCTCGCCGAGCCCTCGATCACGACCGTACCCGACATCATGTTCTCGGCCACGCCGACCCCGCAGTTGCCCCGCACCCGCACGTGCGCGTGCTTGTTCATGCCCGCGCAGTAGTACCCGACGTGACCCTCGATCTCGACCTCGGAGTGCGCGTCGAGCCCGACCGCGATGCTGTGCTTGCCCCCGGGATGGAGCACGCGGACGCGCGCGGGCGGCTCGGCCTCGTGCAGCCGCCGGTTGAGCTCGCGGACGCTGTCGACGGCGAGATCAACTGTGATCAGGCTCTCCCGAGTGGCGTCCGACGTGGCCATCACGCCACCAGCGACCGGCCCCAGCTGTAGACCCGGCCCGGCTCGGGCTCCCACATGAAGGCGTCGGCGGCGCCGGGCAGTCCGGCGATCGCGCGGTACTCGGAGGCCATCGCCACCCACTCGTCGGTCTCGGCCATCACCGCGGGCTTGCAGGCGATCGGGTCACGCAGAACCGCGAAGCCGTCGGCCGTTCCGACCGCGAAGGTGTAGAAGCCGTCGAGGTCGCCCATGCAGGCTTCGAGCGCCTGCTCGAGGCTGGCCCCTTCGCGCATCTTCCAGGTCAGATAGCCGGCGGCCACCTCGCTGTCGTTGTCGGTCTGAAACTCGATGCCCTGGCGGCGGAGCGTGCGGCGCAGGCGGTTGTGGTTGGAGAGCGAGCCGTTGTGGACCAGGCACAGGTCGAGCCCGGTGGAGAAGGGATGGGAGTGCTCGGTGGTGACCCGGCTCTCGGTGGCCATGCGGGTGTGCCCGAGGGCGTGGCTGCCGTCGAGCTCGGCCACCGCGAAGCGCTGCACGAAGTCAAGCGGCGAGCCCGCGGCCTTGAAGATCTCGATCGTGGCCCCCGCGCTCATCACGGTCAGCTCGGGATGCTCAGCGCGCAGCCACGACTGCACGGCGTCGGCGTCGGCAGCGACCACGAACACGGCGTGGCTGGCCCGTACCCGCGGTGCTGACGCCTCCCCGAACACGTCCTCGAGCTCGGCGCTGAGCGCGTCCCAGCCGGGATCCTGCGCCGCGGTGTGCAGCGAGAGCTTGCACGAGCCGGGGGGCGCCGGATCGCGGTAGAAGGCGACCCCGGCGCTGTCGGGGCCTCGGAAGGAGAGCTGCTCGAGCATCCCGGCCAGCAGCCCTCCGAGTTCGGGACGCAGCGAGTCGCTCTTCGTGTAGAGGCCCGCGATACCGCACATGCGCAGCAGCCTAGAGCGTGGCCACCAACGCTCCAATATGTCGCGTGGGCACACTTTGGCGGCCGAGTGTGGTCGCGCTCACCACAGCGCCAGCGCCCGCGGCGGTCACCGGGATCAGACCGGGAGGCGCTTCTGGGCCCGCTTGACGACCTGTAGCGCCTCGCGCAGCTCGGTGCGCGCGATCGGGGCCAGGACGGCCGGATCGAGGTGGTTGTCGAGGGGCTGACCGGCGCTGATGAGCTCGGCGTGGTGGGCGAAGCGGGCCTGGGTGATGGCCTCGAAGGCCTCGGCGAGCGCGTCGGCCTGGGCGGGCTCGAGTCCCCCGGCGGCGGCCACAGCCTCGATCCGGTCCAGGGTCGAGGAGATCGTCACGCCGGTGGCCAGCGCGTGATAGCGGACGAGGTTTACGAGCGGGATGATCCCGCCGCGCTTGAGGTCAAGCCGCCCGGCGAGGTCTCCTTCCCGCTCGGTGGAGAGCTGGCCGCGGAAATTGAGCGCGACCGCGAAGCCACTGGCCGAGCGGGCCATCAGGTGCATGAACTGCGCGTGTTCGCGGGCGCCGCGCATGCGGGCGGTGAGCTCGGCGGCGACGGCCAGCGCGCCGGCGGCGGGCCGGAAGTCAAAGGCGACCGTGGCCCGGATCAGGTGGGACTCGTCGGGCACCCGCAGGCACTCGTCGAAGGTGGCCAGCCAGGACGCCTTGGACATGCGCCAGCGGCGGTCGCCGGCCAGCACGCCGTTGTTGTCGATCCCCACCCCGCAGCGGGCCAGACCCGCATTTACCTCCTCCCCCAGCCGGGCAAAGTAGGCGTCGACCCCGGGCCCGTCGCCCCCGTAGGCGAGGGCGTTGTCCTGGTCTGAGGCGAGCGTGAACTCGCGCCGGGCGGCGCTGCCCAGATCAAGCCAGGACCAGGCCTCGGGCGCCGGGCCGTGGCGCCCGAGCGAGAAATCGATCAGCCGACCGACCACGGCGTCGTGCTGAAGGCTGAGCACGCGGCCGAGGTCACGGGAGGAAACTCCGGCCCGAGCCAGGATGAGAAACAGCTGCGGGAGATGCGACGCGGCGCGCTCGAGCACGTCTGGATCCGGCGCACCGAGGATCGTGTGGCGCAGTCCGATCGGCCCCTGGGCATCGAGCCCGAGCAGATCGGCCGCGGAGAGCAGACCGCAGATCCGGCCGTGTTCGACGACCGGCATGTGCTCGACGCCGGCCGCGAGCATGTCCACCGTCGCCTCGACCGCGAGCTGGCCGACCGGGACAGTCGCCACCGGCGTCCGCGCGACCGAGCCCACGGCAACGGCGAGGTCAGTCATTCCGGCCGCGACGCGGGCGCGAATGTCGGCGTCGGTGACGATCCCGAGACGATCCTCATCGAGTGCGACGAGGAGCGCCGAAGCGCCCCCGGCTCCGAGCTTCTCGACCGCGCTGCGCAGCGGTTCGTCGGGCGCGCAGAACACGGCCGGGCGCATGATCGCCGAGACCGGAGTGGTTCCGACGTCGCGCAGGGCATGCACGGTCTGTCCGGCGTGGGTCAGGCGTTCGCGCATGCTCGCGGCCACAAACGCCACCCCGGCCTCGGTGCCGAGCAGGCGCCGGGCCGCACCGGGCGCAAGCCACACGCACCGCGAGGGCTCACGAGACCGGACCGTGAAAGCCGGCGCCATCCCGGTGAGCAGCGACGGATGTCCAAAGCACTGACCCGGTTCGAGCACCGACACGACCGCCCCCTGGTGAGCCAGCTCAACCGAGCCGGTATGGACCACCCACAGCCCGGCGGCCGGCTCGCCGTCCTCCACCAGCACCACCTCGCCAGCCCTCAGCTCGCGTTCCTCGGCGGCGGCCGTGAGCTCTGAGAGCGCGTCGGGATCGAGGGCGTCAAAGGGCGGGTGCCGAGCCAGGAATGTGTCCAGGTGCTCCATGTTGACGCCCACAATTGTGTTCGCATCGCGCCTTTGTGCGCGACCAGCAACGTGTCAGGGTAATGCGCGGCACTGATCAGCGGAACTGGAGGGGTAATGCCGGACGACATGACGGCCCCCGGACCATTCGAGGACGAGCTCTCCTACGCGGGCTCTGGCCTTCCCAAGACCACGAACTGGTGGGGCGCGTTTGTCATCGGGCTCGCGGGGACGATTCTGGTCACCGGGATCGCGCCCGTGATGGTCACCTCGCTGGGCGCGGCGTCGGTCCCGATCATCCTCGTGATCACGATCACCGGCTACATCCTGTGCCTGTTCCTGGCCGAGCTGTCAGCGATGATGCCCGACCGCTCGGGCGGCTCGCCCGCCTACGCGTATCCCGCCTACAAGGACCGCTGGCCCCGCCTGGCCGAGCACATCAACGGCTTCACCGCCTGGGCCTACTGGCTGGGCTGGTTCCCGGTCGCGCCGCTGAACATGATCCTCGCCTCGTTCTACATCGTCGACCGCTTCGGCCTTTCGACCGCCGGCTTCACCCCGATCAGCACGCCGATCGCGTATTGGACGCTGGGGATCTCGATCGTCGGCATCCTGCTGCTGTTCATCCCCGCCCTGCTCGGGCTGCGCTTTGGCACCGTGTTCGCGACCACGCTGGCCCTGCTCTCGATGATCCCGCTGACCTTCCTGGCCATCTCGTGGATCTTCCACCCCTCGGTCGTGGACTTCGGGCAGCTGTTCCATTTCCACCACACCGACGGCAGCGGCTTCTTCACCGGCCAGTTTCACCACGGCTGGCTGACGCTGGCGATCGCCTTCTCCTTCCTCCTAACCTGGAACGTGATCGCCATGGAGGCGGCCGCGTGCTACATCGGCGAGACGCGCAACCCCGACCGCGACGCCAAGATCGCCATGAACCTCGAGGGCGCCTACGGCGTGTTCATCTACGTGATGATCCCGGTGGCGTTTATCATCGTGATCGGCACCAAGGCCCTGGGCAACGCCGCCCTGGTCGATCCCAAGACGATCTTCGTCAACTTCGCCTCCAAAGTGTTCGGCTCCGGGGCGGGCAGCACCGTGCTCAACTGGTTGATCGCGATCATGCTGATCCTGGCGCTGGTCCTGTCCGCGCTGAACGCGATCACCGGCACGGCGCGATCGCTGCACCAGATGTCGACCGATGGCCAGTTCCCGCGCTTCTTCCAGCACGTCAACCGCCACGGAGTGCCCGATCGCTCGATGATCTTCAACGTCGTGTGCTCGATCCTGGTCGTGTTCGCCGGCGGCGCGGTCGAGATCTACACCTTCTCCAACGTCGGCTACCTGGCGTCGTTCATCCCGGTGCTGATCGGCTACTACCTGTTGCGCCGCGATCGACCCAATGTGCGGCGGCCGTTCAAGCTGCCGGAGTGGATGAAGTACGTGGCGCTGGCCATGGCCGCCCTGTACGCGGTCATCTACTTCTACGGCGGTCCCCTGTACGCCAGCTGTTCGTGCAACGCCGCCGGTCACAAAACCCTGCCGTACTACTTCATCGGTCTCGGCGTGCTGGCCTCCTATCTGCCTCTGTACTACTGGCGCAAGCGCGGCGACCGACGCGTGGCCCAGGCGGCGCAGGCGGCGCCGGTCGGCGCGGTGCCCGCCCCCGGCGCCGGGCCGTAATGGTTGGCGACCACTAGCCTCTCGCCCAGTGCGCGATCCCGAGTCGGCGGCTGAGCCGCCGTTTGAGAGCATCCTGCTCGCCTCCGAGGGACGCCCGATCTCCGAGGCGGCGATCGGACGGGTGACCGAGCTCGCCGCCGCGCCGGGGGCGAGCGTGCGCGTGTTCTCGATCGCCCGCGTCCACGGGGTTTCGTTCGGGATGCCCAACCCCGGCCTGCTGCCCACCCGGGCGGAGTGGAAGGAGCAGCACGAGATCGTCGCCCAGGCGGTCAAGCGGCTGCGGCGCAAGGGTCTGCAGGCTGACGGCCAGGTGGTGGGCACCCGCAAGTCGACCAAACGGATCATTCAGGAGGCGACGATCGCGGAGTGCCAAGCGATCGTGATGAGCGCTGATCCCGACCGCAACGTGCTGATCCGCGACCTGCTCTGGTCCCAGGAGCCCCAGCGAGTCCGGCGGCGGGCCAAGCTCCCGGTGTACCTGGTGGTCAGTGAAGACTGACGCAGCCCGAGGGTTCGCTGCCAGCGCCAGCACCGTGGGGCCGCTGGCCGCGGCCCCCGCCCGCCGGCGAAGCCTCGGCGTTACGGACGGCCGTGAAGGCGGGCGAGCTTGATCGCCAGCTCGAGTGAGAGCAGGTCGTCCTCGTCGAGCCGCAACCCGGTCAGCTCCTCGATCCGGCCGAGGCGCTGGCGCAGCGTGTTGGGGTGAATGAAGAGCGCGCGAGCGCTCTCGATCACCGAGCGGCGCTCGGACAGATAGCGCTCGAGCGTGTCCAGGAGCGCGGTGCGGCGGCGGCGGTCGTAGGCGATCAGCTCGTCGACGGCGGCCTGCATCCGGTCCCGGGGAGCGTCAGCGGCGGCGATCTGCACCAGATAGCGGTAGGCGCCGACCTGCGAGTAGGCGATCGCGCCGCCCTCGCCGAGCAGCGCCTGCGCGATCGTGCCGGCGTCGCGGGCCTCGCGGTAGGCGCCGGCGGCATCGTCGGGGACGCGGCGGGGCTCCGAGACGCCGATCACGGCGGCATAGCGCTGACCCAGCGTCCGGCACTCCCGCAGGATGGTCGCCGCCGTGCGGTCCGGGGTGGGTCCGAGCGAGAGCAGCGCCCGCACGGGCCCGGGACCGGCCTCGATCGCGCAGCGGGGGCTGAGCTCGGCCAGCTCGTGCCCGAGCGCCTCGGCGTCTGAGCGCCAGGCGCCCGAGGACTGCTCTCGGGTCCCGGCCGGCCGAGCCCAGACCAGCAGATAGGGCGCGGTCAGCTCGCAGCGCACCTCGGCCGCCTTGGCGGCGGCGAACGCGGTGGCCCCGGCGGCCAGGGCCTCAAACAGGTCCTTGATGATGCTGGCGTTGGTCAGCCCCTCGATCAGGTCGGCGCGCTTGATCGCCACCGCGGCGAGATGGGCCACCGCGCGGGCCATCTCAACGTCCTCGGCGTCGAAGCCCAGGTCGGGACGCGCGGCCGCGCACAGGAGTCCGAGCCGCTCGCCACCCGCCGAGAGCGGCGTGACCAAGAGATCGTCGAGCTCGAGCTCGGGCCACAGCGCCCGTGCCGCCGGCCGGGCGAAAACGTCGGCCAGCAGCGCCGCCCTCAGCCCCTCCACCGACCGGTCCGGCGGGGGCGGGGTCGCTTCCGGCGCGGAGGCGAGCAGCGACATGCCGGCGCCGCCCAGCTCGCGCCGGAAGAGTTGGCCGAACTCCGCCCCGAGCAGCG